>PMNO01000466.1 GCA_003161835.1 Myxococcales bacterium
ACGGCGATGTCGAGGTCGGGGGTCCTCACTCCCTTGGCGTTCGTGACATTGACGGTGGTGAAGTGCAGGCCCGACGAATCCAGCTGCTGGTGCCGGGTGGCCACGGTGCCGCCCGTGACTCCGCTGCCGTCCGCGAGCCAGTAAGGTTGTGCGTACTGGCTGTTCAAGGTGTCGCCGTTGGGGGAGGTGTCGAACCCGTTCGGTCCCGCCGGCAGGGAATCGAACGCCCCGGGATCGGCCAGGATCGTGGGGTACGCCTGCGCCGTCGTGATGTTCGGCGTGTCGGGATAGAATATCGGCAGCACCAGACCGAGCGTCCCACCCGTCGAGGCCACCTGATCGATGCTTCGGGTTCCGGTGTGCGCCGCGGGGCGGCGGATGGGATCGAGGTCAAGCTGATCGCCCGAGCCCGCGTTGTTCGCGACGGCGGAGTTCACGTCGTTTCTCGCGGCGGCTAGATTGGTGGCGGCCGGCGTGGTCGGACCGTAGGTGACCTGGACGCTGGCGGGCGTGGAGAGGGTGATCGCGCCGTTGGCGTTTCCCACCACCAGCCCCGCCGCGGCGGCATCATTGGCGAACGGGCTGGTCCGCTTGTTGGACGTTCCGGTACCCGTCAGTGTTCCGATGGCGCGGGCTCCGAAACCCACGAGCGCGATGAACGCGTTGGTNNATCACATCGATCGAGCTCTGCAGCGTGTACTTCCATTTGCCGTCCGTATCCAAGAACGCGCCATAGTTCGCGTTGGGCCCGGTCGCGCTGCCCGGGAAGGTCGGAGCAGCCGACGTGTTCTCGCTGCCGTCCGCGTTGTGAGCGTTGACCACGAACGTCTTTCCCGCCACGGCCAGGCCGAGCCCGAGGCCCGCCGGGGCGGCCGGCGCGCCTGACGCGGTCGAGTTCGCCAGGATCGAAAGCCCGTCGAGGCCCAGCACCAGCGCCTCGGTGGTGCCTTGCACCGGCAGCGTGTTCACGCCGGTGCCTTCACTGTCGATGGAGATCCCGATGTAGCTGGTCGCCTTCAAGGAGGCCGTTCCAAAGCTGAGCTGCTGCGTGTTGGCCACGATTGCGGCGTCACTGACGGACTGGCCGCCGCCGACGAAATTGAAGCCCCCGCCCGTGAAAGTCGTGGCCGTGATGACTTGCTGGATCACGGGCTTCAGGGTGTCGGACCCGGTCTGCGTGAAGACGCCGCCCGCCCCCAAACCGTTCGCCCCGCTTCCCGCGATGTCCTTCGTCACGGCGCCCACGGCGGCCGCGCCAGCGGCCACCAGCAGGCCTGTTGCAGTAATGATCGAAATCTTCATGTCGGTTCCCCCATGTGTCGTGGTGTCATTCCTTGCTCCCTCCACCTCGCTGACCGACGGACCCGTTCGCGGAACGACGCGCTTGTGCACCGTCGAAGAGCCGCTTCTTTGAGAACCGCTTGTCAAGCATTGGTAAACGATGAATAGCAGCCTCCCAACTCCGACGTCCATAAAAAAAGACTCTTATCCATGTCACAAGATGGACACGCCGAATGACACAATTCCCCAGAGATCTCCGACGGCAAACGGTTGTCCTGGCCTGTTCACTATGATAGACACAGGTCCACTTAACCGCATCCGCCCCGCAGACAGACTGGTCGACGATGATCTCCTTCCTTCGCAAGCTCTCACCGCGCCGCAGCGCCCTCGCCCCCATGCAGTCTCGCCGTCTCGCGCTGGCGATCGCGCTAGCGGTCGCAGCGGGCTGCGGATCGATGAGCCCCGAGGGGGGCACCAAGTTCGGAGGCCAAGGGCAGGTGGTTCCGCTCGACGCTGGCCGCGACGGCACGAGCGCGAAAGGCACGGGCGGGTCGACGACGAACACGGCGGATGGTGGAGCCGGCCGCGGCGCGGGTGGCGCAACGGGAGCGGGCGGTGGCGCGGGCGGTTCCGCACAGAACGACTGTGCCTCGCGCGACGCGGTTCCCGATCCGAGCCTCTTGCTGATGGCGGCGGACTTCGAGCTCAACAGCGACGAAGCGCTCAACGCATTTCGCGACTGCGATCCCACCACCCTTACGGCGAACGCCACCATCGTCGATGCGAACGGAAACTCCTGGGGACCGGCCACCCTCGGAAACCTCGCGCAAAGGACGGCGTTCGCGAACCTGCTGCGTGCGATGTTCCGGAGCCTCGGTACATCGGATGTTCCGGGGCCAGGGCCCGGAGGCTCGGTTGGTCTTCACGGTTGGCCCGATCTCGCTCCGCGCGCGGCGGGCGTCGCCACCAATCGGAGCAACAGCGGTCCTGGCAACCGGGCGCTCAACGGGGGGCTCCTGGGGTTCGGCGTGAACGTGTCCCAGATCGTCGCGGGCAGCTTCAGCGGCGAGCTCGTCGACCTCTACAAGGCGGCTGCGATCGGGGACGGGCTGGTTGATTCCTCCGGAGTTCCACTGACGCTCAAATCCAACAACACGGCGTTCGGCGCGGCAATCAAGGATGTCGGAACCAACCCGAAGTTTGCTATTGGCCTCGCCAACAACATTGCGCAATGCGCGCTCACGATCTCCTTCGGCGTCGACGCCGATGGGCAACTGCCTGACAACCCGACTTCATTCAAAAAGAACGTTGTCGAGAAGCTGTTCGACTATGAGTGCAGTCCCGAGAGCAGCGGTGGGGCGGGCGGCAGCGGCGGCGGCAGCGCGGATGGTGCGTACAGTGCCGATCTGCTCGGCCCACAGGACGGGGCTGGGACGGCTGGGACGGGCGCCGCCGGAAAAACTGGAACGGGAGGTGGCGGCTCCGCAAGCCCGGGAACCGGAGGAACCGTCTCGACGGGAGGATCTGGAACGGGAGGCGCGAACGCCACCGGCGGCGCGAACGCCACCGGCGGCGC
>PMNO01000159.1 GCA_003161835.1 Myxococcales bacterium
GACGACGCCGCGGGGGAAAAGACGCCCCTTCCGCTGCTCCCCGACCCTCCTTCTAGGCCAATTCCACGATGAACGACCAACCCACGAACAAAGGGCCGGATCCGGAGAACACCGTCCCCGCGCAGACAGCTCGGGGCGTAGCCCTAGCCGAGGCCGGCGCGGTCACGGCGGTCGCGGCGCCCGGAACGGTCAGCAGTGTGAAGTTCGCCGGCGTGACCTCCAGCCGCGGCGAGCTGCTCAGGTCTCCGGTGTCGGGCACGCCCTGCGTTCATTGGCGCCTGCGGATCGTGGAGCAGGTGAACGGGACGTTGCAGTTCGTCCACGAAATTGTCTCCCCCGAGGACTTCGACGTGACCTGGTCCGGCACCGGCCGCACCCCCATCGGTGGCCTTCCGGCAGAAGCCGTCCGAATGCGCATTCCTTCCCAGCTGACGCGCATCCAGGCCGCCCCGGTATTGCACCGCCCGGGCTCGCCGGGGGCGATCGCGACCGCACGGCGATTTGGATTTCGCGGGCAACTCTCCGTGGAGGAGGTGACCCTGCGGGCTGGCGAGGAGATCATCGCCGAGGGCTTTCTCGAGCAGCCGCAAGGAGCCGCGATGGCCCCCTTTCGGGGCGTGGCGCATGAGCTGGAGCTGTTCGAAGCCACGGTGCGATTGCCGGCGCGGGTGGCGCTGGCGCCGGTTCTGCTGCCCTGGGCGCTCGGCACCGCGGCGGCGGTGTTGGGGGGCGTCGGGGTGGCGGCCTGGGCGGCACAGCACTTCGATTTGCTGCCGCTCCTTCACGCGGGCATGGTGCCCCCCACGGCGGAGATCGGACCGGTCCGCGTCCTGCGACGACACTTCAGCCGGCCCGAGTAGGCGGCCCGCATCGCCCGGGCGCCAGCCCCGGACGCCAGCCAGGAATTAGGCGCTCCTTCGGGGTCAGCCTCTGCCGCACGGCTGGCGGTATGCGGTATACAGGGGCCCGATGGGCGGCCCCACTCTCTCGCTGGTGCTTCCGATATTCAACGAAGCCGAAATCATCCCCGAGCTCGCGCGCCGGCTGAAATCGTTTCTGGCCGATCTGGGCAGCGGGGTGGGCGAGTCGTGGGAGGTCATCTTCGTCAACGACGGGTCGACGGATGAGTCCGCCACGTTGTTGCAGGCCCTGGCGGTGGCCGAGCCCCGATTCAAGATCTTGTCGTTCGCGCGGAACTTCGGGCATCAGATGGCGATCACGGCGGGCCTGGATCGCGCCGAGGGAGACGCGGTGGTGGTCATGGACGCCGACCTGCAAGATCCCCCCGAGGTCGTCAACGAGATGCTGGTCCGGTGGCGGGAGGGGTTCGACGTGGTGTTCGCCATTCGGTCCAAGCGGCACGGCGAAAGCTGGTTCAAGAAGCTGACGGCGGCGGCATTTTACCGGTTGCTGCGCGCCATGCTGGGTGGGGTGTCAATTCCCGCCGACGCGGGTGATTTTCGATTGATGAGCCGCCCCGTGGTGTTGACGATGCGCGCGTTGCGCGAACAGCACCGTTTCGTGCGCGGGATGGTGGCCTGGGTGGGTTTTCGCCAGACCGCGGTGAGATACGAGCGCCCGGCCCGCTTCGCCGGGGAGACGAAGTATCCGTTTCGGAAGATGCTGCGATTCGCGATCGACGGCATCACGTCGTTCTCCACGGTCCCTTTGCGCATGGCGCTTTGGCTGGGCGTGGTGGCCGGCGGCGTGGCCCTGATCGGCGGCCTGTGGGCGGTGTACGTCAAGCTGTTCGGCGAAGGCGTCGTTCCCGGGTGGACCACCATCATGATCCTGGTCGCGCTCGGGTCATCCGCCCAGCTGATGATGACGGGAATCCTGGGCGAATACGTCGGCCGCATCTACGAAGAGGTCAAGCGTCGCCCGCTGTACATCGTTCGCGAGGAAACGAATTTTGGCGACCGGAGAGGCTGAGAAAAAAACGCCATCCCGATTGGCATGGGTTCGGTGGCTGGCGGCTCGTAAGATCGAAGTGGCGGTGTTCCTGCTCGGGGTTCTGCTGCGCCTGTCCATGGTCTGGAATTTCCATTTCGGATGGAACTACGACTCCGAGGCGCACTGGGAAGTGATTCAGTGGATCTTGAATCACCGCATGCTTCCCAATGTGGAATCGACGTTCGAGTCATTCCATCCGCCGCTTTACTACGCCATCGCGGCCTTCCTGGTTCGCCTGGGGTTCACGCGGGCGACCCTGGTCTGGTTCTCGATCTTGTGCGGCGTCGTTCGCCTGGCGACGATCTGGGCTGGCCTCGAACTCTACGTGGTCGGTTCGCGTTGGGCGCGTGTGGCGGGCCTCGCATTGGCGGCGGTCGTATGCGCCTCCGTTCACCTAGACGGAATGGTGTACACCGAACCGTTGAATTGCTTGCTGACGGCCGTGGCCATGCTGCTCGTGCCCCTGGGCTTTCGGCGTTCGGCCCGGTTCAGGTGGCCGGTCACGGTGGTCGTTGGCTTCGTGCTGGGGCTGGCTGTGTTGACGAAGGTATCCGCGATCGCGGTCCTGGGCGCGGTGGGAGCCGCGGCCCTGGTCGAATTCGTGCACGGGCGGCGGCCTTTGCCGGCGCGGATCGGCAGCGCCCTGCCCTGGCTGGGGACGCTGATCGTCTTCGTCGGGGTGTGCGGCTGGTACTACGGAAGGAACGTACGTCAGTACGGGTCGCCCTTCGTGACCAGTTTCAGTCTGCCGTCCCAGCACTGGTTGGTCGCGGACGCGGAAAAGGACGGGTTCTCGGATCGTCGCACGCTGGGCTTCCTGTTCGACTGGGATGACGGTATCTACAAATCTCCGTATCGCCCGTCCGGACTCAACCCGCGTCCGCGGTTCTTTCCCGTCGCCATCGCTTCGTCCGTCGTCGATTACTGGGGCTATGGGTTCGCGGGATACGACCAGCTGGGCCAGCCGTCGACCGGGATGAAACCAATCGCCAAGGTTCGAAACGTGTCTCGCTTGGCGGCGCTGGGGGGCACGGTGATCTTTTTCGCCGTGGTCGTGGCCTGGGCGGTTTCGATGGTTCGGGTGCTCCGTCACCGCGACGCGGGTCGGCTCGCGCTTCTGCTCGTTCCATTCGTGATGCTACTTGCTACCCTGCACTTCGTGATTGGGTCTCCTGTCGACGACTACGGGGTCACCAAAGGGGTCTACATGGCCTTTGGAGCACCGCCGTTCTACGCGCTCTTCGGGATCGCGGTGGGGTGGGCTCACCGCAAGCCCATCCGCTGGCCCATCCTGGCGGTGCTGCTGGTCGCGCTGTGGTTCGTCGCGGCCTACACCGTCGTGTGTCGGCTGGGGATCAAAAT
>PMNO01000480.1 GCA_003161835.1 Myxococcales bacterium
CTCGAGGTCATGGTGGCCCTGGTGCTGGCGACGGTCGGCCTGCTGGGAACCGTCGCCGTTCAGCAGACGATCTTCAGCGCGACCGCCAACGCCGGTGATGCCGCGATCGCCACCCGTCTCGTGATGCGTGCGATGGAGGAGTACAACGCCAAGATCACCACGGCGGGTCCCCCGGTGGTCGATCAGATGGCCGCCGCCACGACCGCCGGTTGGATGGTTTCGGGATACCAGAATCCGCTCGGGGCCACGAACGCAACTCCCGGAATCGATTTTCGATTCAAGCGCGAGGTTCAGGTGACGAACCTGGGGCCGGCGCAGCCGTACAATATCTCGGTTCAGATCACCTACGCGCTCGATACCGGAGCGCCGAAGATCGTGCGCCTGGATAGCCAGCGGTGGAAGACGTGGTAGGCCGGCGCGGCCCTTCGGGTATGAGGCGCGGCCGGGCCGACCGGGGGCTGACCCTTGTCGAGCTGATGGTCANNGTGAATGTCACGGACCCTCCACCCACGGGGGCGACCGCGCCGTCGACGGGATTGCGCGCCTACAACGTGGGCCCCCCTGCCCAGGTGATTCGGCTGGCGCCGATATGGATCAAGAACGGCGCGAATGGCGCGCCCGACAGCATCACGGTCGTGTTTGGCGCGGGCAGCTTCGGCAGCTTCAGCGACGCCGCCCTGGGGGCATCGGTTCAAAACGCGAACGACAACGTGGTGACGGCGGCCGGCACCAGCGCGGCGTTTCGTGCGGGTGAGTTCGCCGTGCTTCTGGACACCACCGGCCTGCCGGCGGGTCCGCCTCTGGGCGATCGCGGTTGCACTTTGTTTCAGATAACAGGCGTGAATGCCGGGTCGGATACCCTGGCGCGGGCCAGCACGTCGCCCTGGAACCCGGCGGGGAATGTCGCGGGCCTGATCCCGTTCGACTATGTGGGCGGGGCGTCGCCCAAGGCGGGCGTGCGCAATTTCGGCGCGCTGTCATGGGTGCGGTTCTCGATCGACGAGTCAGGGGCGTCGCCGCTGCTGATGATGACCCGCCTGGATGCGAGCGGAGCCCAGNNCCGGTGGCTCCCGATGGGCCAGATGGCGTCCTGTCGGAGGGAACCGACACGGCCACGCGGCTGGCGGACGAGTGGACCTACAACGTCGCCGGTGACGTGCCGCCGAGCGGGTGCGTATCGCCGCAGGCGGTTCGTCTGACCATCATCGCGCGCACCACCGACGGCGACGACAATCTCAATGGCGCGACAGTGAACCTGAAACCGGCGGCCGAGGACGGCGTTGCGGGCACCAAGGACAACTTTCGCCATCGGGTGCTGACCACGGTCGTCGCGCCGAGGAACCGATGACCCCGAGGCCCCGCACGGGACGCGCCCCTGACGCCGGCGCGGTCTTGTTGCTGATGATGCTGCTCATCATCGGGCTGCTGGGCCTGGGCGTCACCGGGATGTGGTTGACGTCCGGCAACCTGCAGGTCCAGGCCAACAACAACTTGCGGTCGCAGGCCTTGGTGGTGGCCGAAGCCGGGATCTCCCGCGCGCGCGCGGCATTGAATGCGGGCGTCAACATCGACGCCCTGCTGGCCGGAAAGAACGCCGGAATCGACGACGTGCCCCAGGCCCTGGACGCGGCCGGCAAGCCGACCGGCGCCGGGGCGGTGTTTGTCGACGGCGCCGTGCCGTTGTGGAATCTCGCATTTCCTCCGGCCTCGTTCGGACGCACCAGCGGAAGCGCCACCGCGCCGGTGGCATCGACGATGGGGACCTACAGCGTCTGGATACGCAACGACACGGCCGAATGCCGCCAGGGCCAGTACACGCACGACGTGAATGGCACCGTCCTGGTGCGCTCCCGCGGCGTGGCCCCGGACAACCTCACAGCCGTGGTGCTCGAGGTGGCGCTCGGCGCCACGCCCGCCGTTCCGGGTGCGCCCGGCGTGGCGGCGGGATTGCCGCCGGTCCTCTGCGTCTCGGGCAAGAACGCCTGCGACGACAACAGCTCGACCATCTCGGGCGTCGTGAGCGCCGCGTCATCATCGCGACGCGCGATGCCGTCGATAAAGTATTTCGCGCGTTCTTCCGAGGTTTGGGATGGGGCCTGTGTACTCGCAGGTCCGACGATGCAAACCAAGTCTCAGCGCGCACTGACCGCCCGGGCCCGTGTCACCAATGCCCTGACCATCGGCGGATTGGTCTTGGCGGTGTTGTCGGCGCCCGGCGTCGCCGGTGCGCGGGTGAGTCCGCTGACGTTGATTGCGCGACAGATTCACCAGCCGAACATGCTGGTGGTCTTCGACACGTCGGGCTCGTTGACGGGAGTCCCCGGCGGATCCTTCGATACCTCCACCGAGGTCGGCGTCGATTGCACCGACGGAATGAGCTGCCGCGGCGGCATCGCGAAGGGGACCTGCGCCCAATCCGCGAAGATGTGTTCCTCGGACGGGCAGTGCCGCAAGAACACCTGCAAGGTGGATGGCATGGACTGCGCCGTCACCGCCGACTGCGTGGTCCAGCCGGGATCCTGCAACCAGAAGACGTGCAATAGCTTCGGCTCCAGCTGCCAGTACGCGTCCTGCTTCGCGGATGCCGACTGCCCGCCGTCGACCAGCGGAACCTGTGTGTCCTCCAGGGCATCCTGCAGTCCGACCAAGCCCTGCCAGTCTCAACCGCGCTGCCAGTACGGCGGCGCCAACTGCAGCGTGGGCCAGAACTGCCCCGCGGACGGGCGCTGCCTGAATGCGTCGAATCAGACCACGTCGCAGACGTGCTCCGTCGACTCCGATTGCCCGCTGAAGAGCACGGGCCTGTGCGCGTTCGGAGGGCAGACCTGTACCAGCGTCGCGAGCTGTTCCGTGAAACTGTGCGGCGATCGGGCGACGACCTGCACCGCCGATGCGAATTGCGGCGTCTGCACGAACAACAGCCCGTCCAGCAGGGGGACGTACTGCATCCAGAACAGCGACTGCGTCTACTCGGGCTCCAAGTGCAAGACGAGCTCGGGCGCCTGCACGGTCAACAACAACAAATGCGCGATCGCCAACTACTCCTGCCAGATCCAGCACGCCCAGAATCCCTGCGCCGAGACCAATGCCTGCGTGGGGCCCCCCAATACCTGCACCGTTGGCCCGTCCAATCCGTGTGTGTCCGGTTCGGCCGCCGACATTTGCAACCTGGCCAACAACACCACCAACGCGATCGGAATGTGCCGCATCACGCTGCTGGCCTGTCAGGTGGACGCCGATTGCCCCGCCAGCGGCGATGACTGCGGCCCGGCCACCTCGCGCGTGGTGATCGCCAAGCGCGTTCTGGCGGATATCGTCAACAGCAACACCGGGATCGTGAACTTCGGGTTCATGACGTTCTATCAGAGCCTCTACTTTCCGTATTACAAACAGGCCAGCACCGGAACCCAGACGTCGACGATCTTCTATTCGCAAGGCCGCCTGGATGGACGTGGTTGTTTCAGCGCGCAAACCGGTCCCACCACGACCTGCGTCATCGATGGAACGACGTACACGCTGGTGGCCAGCAACAACAGCCAATACACGATTCGCGGCAACGGCGGCCAGGTGGTGGGCGCGAACTATTGCGGAGCGACTTGCAATATCGCGGGCGTGGGCACCGGCAGCTACCTGGGTAGCACCTACAGCTACTCGATGAAGACCGGCACGACGTCGGGCAGCGCCGTCGTGCGCACGGGCTACACCGGCAAGCAGATCAATTTCAGCAGCAACGACTACCGGTACTACGATTCGAATTCGTCGTACTACAACGGTGGCGCTGCGCCACCCATCGAGACGCCTCAGTGTGGAGCCACCTGCAGCACGAAATGTGGCGCACGCTGGGACACCCAGCTGGCGCCGTTCCTGGATCCGACCGGCGACGCCACCAAGGCCAAGGCGATGTCCCTGGCGATCGCCGATCGATTGGCGCCCGCGTCGTACGGGGGATTGGTCGCCTACGGCGGGACACCCACCGGCTGCGCCCTGCGAAACGACGCGACAAACAGCAGCGCCAGCAGTGCCTACGACTACATGAGCGCCGTCAAGGGCATCGACCCGCTGCCCTGTCGCGACAACTTCGTCCTCCTCATCACCGACGGGGAAGCCAACGGGCCGGGCGACGTGTCATGTAACAGCTCCGCCTGCGCCGCCGCCAATCCCAGAAGCGCCGGATGCCTGTGCCGGGCTGTCCTGTCGGCCTATGACATGCGTCAGAACCTGGGGGTGCGCACCTTCGTGATCGGGTTCTCGGGCGACGTCAGCGCGGGCACCGGACGCGCGGTCAACGACAACATCGCAAGAGCCGGCGGCACGGATCGCGGCGCCGACGGAATCGCGCCGTTCGCGTTCCTGGCGACCAGTGAATCGGAGCTGACCACCGCGATTCAGGACGCGATCTACGACGCGGTCAAGGGCAGCTACGCCACTTCCCCGCCCACGATGTCGGCCGGATTGCAGCAGACCAACGGGATCACGAGCGGCAGCTACGCCCTGGATTCGCGCGCGGACTTTCCCTCGTGGAAGGGGCACCTGCTGGCCTACGACACTTCGGCCACGCCGCCGGTGCTGATCTGGGATGCCGCCGCCGAGCTGAGCAACCTCGACTGGAAGACCAGACGCATCTACACCTCGGACGGCTCGAACCATCTGGTGCAAATTGCGGTCGATAGCAATGGCAACGTGACCAATAGCGCCGCCCTGTTCGGGCTGGGCCTGGGCGGAAACGCGAACGAGGCCGGCTTGATCGCGCGCTGGCTGATGGGTGATCCCGTCCAGGGAAACAAGGCCGTTCTGGGGGCGCTGGTCAATTCGACGCCCATCGATGTCGGACAGCCGGGCGATAGTCCCTTGCCGGGAGGCCATGCGTTCTACGAGGCCCACAAGAACCGTCCCCGTTTCACCTACGTCGGCGCCGACGACGGCCTGTTGCACGCGTTCTGGTCACAGGATCAAACCGTGAGCGGTGTGACCCACAGAGGCGGCTCCGAGGCGTTCGCCTATCTGCCGCCCCAGATGCTGGCGATGGTGACGAAGCTCTATGCCCAGGGCGGGCAACTCCCCGATCCGGCCCGTCACGTGTATGGGTTGGCCAGCTCCCCCAAGGCCAAGAACCTGTGCGTCGCGAATTGCACCCAGCAGGACACCGCGACGTGGAAGACCGAGCTCGTCATGACCGATGGATTCGGGGGCACGGAGGCGTTCGCTCTCGACATCACGGATCCCACGGCGAATCCCCCGTTCCAGATCATGTGGACGACCAACAGCAGCGGCAGCAAGCCCACCTACGATGCGGCCCTGGGCCTCACCATCTCGGTGCCCGGGTTCTACCTGAACAAGACCGCTGGGCTCGACGACTACCGCCTGTTGCTGGGGTCGGGCTACCGGTCCGACCTGACCAGCAATGGGGTGGGGCAGGGGTTATCCCTGCTGTCGGTGACCGCGGTGACCGGGGCCGTTCAAACCCGCGCGCAGGTCAGCCCCCCGAACGGCTCGTGCGGCCAGGAATACACGATGCTCACGGACGTCGCGACGGCGCGGGACTACACCAAGAACGCCACCACCGGCGTGGACGAAAAGCAGAAGCTGCTGGCCGCGTACGCTGGAGATACCTGGGGCAACCTGTGGCGATTGAACGGCACCACCACCCCGCAGGTGATCGCGGGCCTCGGCTGCAACCACCCCCTGCATTTCGCCCCGACGGTGGTGCAACTGGATCGCGACGATCCGACGAATCATCCGCGCGAGATCTACCTGGTGCAGGTGACCAATTCGTCGCTGGACGCCGCGACCACCGGATTCGAACCATCGCAGATGGTGTTCATGCGCGAGCTGGCGGACGCAGACGGCAACCTGACGGCGGACACCTCGTTCGGCACCGGCGGTAGAATCGTCTTGAAGGTTGGCGAGGCCCCGCGGATGTGCGCCATCACCGATTCGGGCGGCACCAACTGTCTGCTGGACATGCCGTTGACGGCGCGGCCCATGTCGACGCCGCTGGCCGTGTTGAAACAGGACGGCAGCGGATTCTTGGCCCTTTCCACCTGGTACGTCCCGGCCGCGAGTGGCTGCGGCAAGGGAACGACCTACATGCAGATTCACCAGTACACGGCCGGCCAAAGCATCTTGAAGCAGGCGTTGAAGGTCGGAGACGAACCCGTGAGCGCGCCTATCATCGTGGGCGGCAAGATCATGGTCATGAGCTCGGGCGGTCCCGTGGTGATCAACGGTAGCGTGTTGCAGAACTTCGTCGTCGGTCAATCCACGCCCGCCAACAATGGTGTGTCCGCCGAGCCGTTCAAGATTCTGGGCTGGACCGAGCTGTAGAGGGCAAAACGCGCCGGGGGCCAGGCGGTCGAGGCCCGCCGCGGCGTTCAACTGTTCTTCAGGCGTTGCTTCCACATCGGCTCGCGTCCTGGGAAGGGCACCGGGACGGGGAGGTTGTTGGGCGCGGGCGGGGGAGGCGGCGATGCCGGCGGGCGGGGGCGATGCGGGAGCGCGTCACCTGAACCATCGTTGACCGATGCGTCCGGCCGACCACCCAGGATCGTGGGCGGGGGCGGAGCGGGGATGCTGTCCGGCGCCGCCGTATCTGGAGGGCGACCTGCGGATCCGAACGAGAGCCGCTCGCGTCGGGCGCAGAGACCCGCGCGGCAATCGAACCCGGGGAGGCAATCGATATCCTGGGCGCACGTACC
>PMNO01000308.1:0-3039 GCA_003161835.1 Myxococcales bacterium
GCGGCTCGCGCCGCGCGCCGTGGCGATCCTGCCCCTGCCCCTCCAGCACCAACGTCGGCCCCTCGCCCGGGGCGAACACCGGGCCCAGCTTGACGGGCCGTATCGCGAGCCGCACCTGAAGCGCGCCTGAAGCCAGCATCTCCAGCCGCGCGACCGGGCGGCCGTCGGCCGGCGCGATGGAGCGCGTCCAGCGCGACGGAAATTCGATGTCCATCGTTTCCTGCAGCGCTTCCAGGCGCGTGGCCAGTGCGTCGTGGGCATCCACGGGGAACCGCCCCGGCGCCAGTGCCAGAGCCCGCACGACCGCCGCCGCCTGGGGCGACAGCGTCGCCAGCAGCACCTGGGAAGGCTGCCCCTCGATGCTCTGCACATGGATCAGATGGCGGTCACCGTGCAACGCCGGCGCGATCTCGGACGGAAGCAGGGCGTGCCCCAGCAACTCGAACTGGGGCGTCAACCCCCCGTCGATCGCCGACATGAACCGAAGCCGCAGACGCCCCTGGCGAATGTCCGGACGCGCGACGCCCCGCTGACCGTCGATGAAGACACCGGGGTGATCGATGAGCGCGCACAACATCCCATAGATTTGCCCCGCCGTACTTGCCCCCCACGACGATCCGCGCGCGAACGGATCGTCGAATGCGCGATACACGCGCTGATCCAGGGCCGTGAGATCGGATCGCAGCGCCAGGTTGCGCCACTCGACCCGCGAGCCCTTCGAGAAGATCCCGGCCTTGTTTCGCTTCTGCACAACGGGATCGATTTCCATCAGGCTGCCCTCCCGGACGCGCAACCGAAATCCGATCCGCGTGGCAGGCCTCGGCGGCGGCGGCGACTCGCCCTCCACGCCGTCGACGGCACCGGCACCAGCCCCCGCGCCGATGGTGGCCAGGCGTCGATCCAGATCTCCGATCGCGAACCGCCACGCCGGAGTCACCAGGAGCTCCGACAACTCTTCGTGCTCTGGCGCGCAGCGCGGATCGCGCAGGAAATCGACCATCGACGCGATCGCTGCCTCCAGACAGTCGATCGGAATGGCTTCGCCCTCGGTGTGGATCCCCTGTCGGTTCATGGTCCAGCGCCACGGGCCGTCGTTCCAGCCCAGCAGGTCGAGCGATACCTCTATCGTCGCGCGGAAGGCGGTCTGGTCCGCGACGTTCAAGGAAAGCTCTCCGTAGCGGAGCACCGGCGCCGGCGCGGCCACGATCGAAATCCCCAGGGGACTATACGTTCCCGGCGGACGCGCCGGCCGGTCGCGCGCCTCCCGCAGCGCCTGCCCCTCAGCCCGCAGGCGCGCGAGAAACGGCACCAGCGGCTCGGAAACGGGATCCCGGCCGTTGGCGTCCATCCAGAGGCGCGTCCGTTTGTGCTGCGCGACCGCGTTCGCCATGCGATGCAGGAAGGCGCGCGCGTCGTCGACGACGCCGTAGTACTGCCGCCACCGCTTGGCCTCCGCGTCGGTGTTCACCAGCACCTTCCGGTAGGTCAGCGTCATGCCGGGGCGCCCGGGCCAATAGGCCCCGTAGTAGCTCGGCTCCTGGCCCGCCCCGCCAACGAACACGTCATCCAGCCGGTCGGAGACGCCATGGAGTTCGGCCCACGCCACGACCTCCTCGGGGTTGACGGGCGGCAGCAGAATGACAGGTTCCGGCGGCGCGGCGGGTGCCAGCGCGGAGGACGGGTCTACCTCCCGCACGGGTTCCGTGGGCACGCCTGGCATGGCTCGATACTATAGGGCATGGAGCCTCTCGCATGGTTTGTCGCTAGACACCGGCGTCCGCGCGCTGACATACTGTTCGGGTGCGGTTCTGAGCCATGGCGCACCTCCGAGCATGCTGTCTCATCGCGGTCGCCAGTGGGATGGGCGGCTGCAGCGCCGGAGCGTCATCGAAGCCGACCCTCGCCGACGGGGGCGCTGGTTTAGGACTCGAGGTCCCCGGAGGGTTCTATTTTCGCACGTACAGCAATGACGGCAGCGGCGCCACCGGGCAGGCCGATTCGGCCCGGGTCTCCGGGTTTCTCCTCGATGAATACCTGATCACGGTCGGCCGCTTCCGCGAGTTCGTGGCGGCGAGCGCGGCGGGATGGGTTCCGCCCGCGGGCTCGGGCAAGCATACGCACCTCAACGGCGGCCTGGGCCTCGTGAATTCCGCGGGCGCCGGCTACGAGCCGGGCTGGGTTGCGGCCGACGCTATCTACTTTCCAGCAGACGCGGACGAGTGGGCGACGAGGCTGAAGTGCGAGCCCTCTTTCCAGACCTGGACCGACACCGTGGGCGCGCACGAGACGCTGCCGATCAATTGCATCGATTGGTACGAGGCGTACGCCTTTTGTATCTGGGACGGGGGCTTTCTGCCGAGCGAGGCGGAATGGGAGTACGCCGCGGCAGGCGGCGATGAGCAGCGGCGGTATCCCTGGGGCTCGGCCGATCCAGGAACCGACAGTCAGTACGCCATCTCGGACTGCCACTACCCCACGGGATCGCAAGGCTGCACCGGGGTCGAGAACCTGGCGCCCGTGGGAACCGCCACCCTCGGCGCAGGGCGATGGGGGCAGCTCGACCTGGCGGGGAATCTGGGTGAGTGGACCCTGGATTGGTATGCGCCCTACGTCGAGCCGTGCACCGACTGTGTGTTTTTAACCGACTTCTCCTACAGGGTGACCCGAGGAGGTTCGTTCGGCACGGACACGGACAACATGTTTCCTCCGGCCCGCGACGGGGACGTTCCGATCACCCGCAACTCGTTCCACGGCGCCCGGTGCGCCAGGAGCAGTCGGGGGAGTGGCCCCGGGAGCGGTCATTGACCAGAACCGCGGTCGCCGGGGAGCCGCAAAATAACGCTTCGCGCGAGACTTACGCTGCCGGCGAAAGGTCTGCCGCCTCCTGCCCGCGCTACAATATGTCGCTTACTAGGTGTGGAACCTAGCGAAAATTCGGGCTGCCGCCGGTCAGACGATGACCGACCGGAGTCCCGTTGACCCATGGAAACCGTACCCGCTGCCCCAACGAGGACGAAATGATGAAGCGTGACCTCCGTT
>PMNO01000308.1:3222-3349 GCA_003161835.1 Myxococcales bacterium
CCGTCGATCAATATATCGGCGGCCAGCTACAGCAAACCATGGGGTACAAGGGGCTCGTCAGCCTCAATCAGTCGACGTTCTATCACAGCACGGGCGACCTCTCATGGGCGGGCTCCGGGCAGGTCGT
>PMNO01000421.1 GCA_003161835.1 Myxococcales bacterium
AGGTCGTGGGAGGACACCGTGAACGTCGCCGCGAGGAGACGCGTGACGATCGCCTTCCGCCCCGACGATCGCCCAGGCCGGTGGATGTACCACTGCCACATCCTCGAGCACCACGCCGCGGGGATGATGGGTCACTTCGAGGTGGTGCGCTGAGCCCTCGCCGGATCACTCCGCAGGCCGGAAGAGCAGCGACTGGTGCGCCGCCATTCCGGCGCGCGCGCCGTCGCCAACCGCGAACGCCACGGAGCCCATGCCTCGCGCGACGTCGCCACACGCGAAGACGCCCCGCACGGTGGTTTCCTTCGTCTCGTCGGTCCTGAAGAAAGGGCCGAGCGGGCCCTCGTCGAGCGCGCAGCCGAGCGACTCGGCGAGCGCGAGAGCGGGCCGCGTGCGGGGCTGCAGGAAGAGCCCGTGAAACCGCAGCGCGCGTCCGTCCTCGAGGCGAACGTCGATCGCCGGCCCGTCGCCGGCGACCTCGACAACGCGCATGTGCTCGACCTGAATGCCGCGGGCTGCGAGGTCGTTGCGTTGAGCCGTGTCGAGCTCGAGGGCGCCCGAAAGAAAGAGGGTCGTCCCCCCGGGTGACGCCCAGTCGGAGACGAGGACGGTCTGGTGCAGCGACATCGGGCACGTGGCGAGGACNNTGGAACACGGTTCGCCCCCAGCGCTCCCTCAAGCCCGGAATCGCAGGCAACTCGTCGGCGACCCCCGTGGCCAAGACCAGCCGCCGGCCTAGGTGCTCGTCGGCGCCAGCGCGCACCGAGAAGCCGCCCGGCACGGGCCGCGCGTCGATGACGGCCGCGTCTTGCCACGTGACGGTTGGGTAGGCGAGGAGCTCGGCCCTACCTTTGGCTGCGATCGCGCCCGGGTCCTTTCCGTCCTGGCCCAGGAAGCCGTGCGAAGCCGTCGCCGTGCGATTGCGCCGCTGCCCGGCGTCGAGGACCAACACGTCGCGACGCGCGCGCGCGAGCTGCAACCCGGCGGAGATTCCGGCGTAACTGCCGCCTACGATGATGGTGTCGTGCATGAGATGGGTTCCCTTTCATTGACAGTGCTGAGGCAGGGGCAGGCGGCACCCGCAGGAGAACAGCGCGAGTCACCGAGGCCTCGTCATGAAGCCCCGGGTAGAGTCGGTCGGCCGGATTGGCGCTTCCATGGGCGGGTGATAATCACACGCCGCTCGGGTTTGAGAAGAGCGCGAGCCTTTGCCTGCCGATTGCCCGCGCGCAGGTCACTCCCAAGGTCGTCGCGTATGCGGAGGGCCGAACGCAGGGTTCCAAGGAGGCCAGACCAAAGAGGTGTAAACTGTCCCTGTGTTCGCACAAGCACGCAGAACGTGGATGACTCTCTTCGCGGTCGTTGTGCTCATCGGTTGTGGTGCCCGTGAGGTTCACCCCGGCGGTGGAAGCGCAGGGGGCGCCGGGGCCGTGGGCGCTACCGGCGGGGCTGGCGGCATTGGAGTCGACGGAGGAGGCGGCACGAGCGGCGCCTCGGCTCCTCTCGGTGCCGCAGGCACCTCCGGAGCTGCAGGTGACTCCGCGGTGGGCGTCGGGGGCAGCGCGAGCGGCGGTGACGGTGGACCTTCCGCGGTTTCGCAGCCCGTCCCCGACCTCGGCGGCGTGTGGACCATGATTGGCTTTGAAGACCCGCTGACGGTGGACTTGAGCCAGTCCAACGGTGTCTTGGCGGGACGTTGTTTTGATACAACCATTCTGGACCCGCGTGACTACTCCGGACACCTGAACGGGACACTGGTTGGGCGGCATGCTCGTTTTGATTGTCCTTTTGATGGTCACGTCGGGTTCGGCGTCGCCGGGGATGTGGTCGTATCCGCGCAGGGCAATCGCATGACCGGAATGTTCTCCTTCGATGATGTCTCCCTTTACGGCTGGCGCGGTTCATTCGGTGGCGGGCCCGTTACGTGGCTCCGTGCGTCTCCCGCGCCCTCCCCCCCGTTTCTTGCATCGCAGGTCACGTTTGGCGTCGTGGATCAGGGCGTGCGGCAGGCGCTGGAAAGGACGCTCCGCACTGATCTCACCCTCACTGCCGGAACGACGGCGCAACAGGCCTTTGTGCGCGACCGCCTTTATCAACTTGCGGCCTTCCCTTCCAACGGAGGGGGCATCGTGGGCGATCTGGGCGCGTTTGCTGCAACCGAAATGGCCTGGCACGAAGATTCACAAATCCTCGAAGTGGGTCCTGTAGATGAGACGAATGCCGACCTGCCAATTGGCTTGAAGCTCAGATTCAGTGGCACAACACTCGTCGAGATCGACGCGACGATGCCCTCCGGTACCGAGTACGTGTTCCAAGCGACCGAACACGTGGACCGCTAGCAGTCCGCTTAGCAGTGCGCCTCCGCCAGCCGATCGACATCGAGCCCGGAAACCGGGATGGCGGCCGCGCGATAACCGGGGTGTGACATCCACAATCAAGACGACCTTGGTGCTTTTCGTGTTGTCGTCGTTGGCGCTGGCCTGTGGCGGCGGGGGCAGCAACGCGAACGACAGCACAACGGGATGGGTTGGCAGAAACGGAGGCGGCGAGAGTCGGGGAGGTGCGGGGGGCGCGGCCGGGGCCAATCGAACCGATGCCGCCAAGGATGTCACGGTTTCCACCGGCTCCGCCGGCGCAGGCGCAGTCGGGACCGGACCTTCGGCCACCTTGGGCTCCTCCGGCCAACCCACCTGGACAATCCTCGTGTACGCCAGCGCCGACAACAACCTTGGCCCTGCCCTCTTCGCCGACCTCGTCGAGATGGTGCACGCGCGGCTTGGCGCATCCGTTCAGCTCTTCGTCTATGCCGACTACCCCGGTGGCAGCATGATCCCCGGCACCACCGAGAGCTTTCCGAGCGGCTCTGAGCTGCTGCGCATCATGGGAGACGGCACCGTCGAAACCGTGGCCACCGCCGCCGAGGAGGACTTCGACGACCCGAAGGTCCTCTCCGCGGCCATCCGATCCGTCTTCCAGGCCTTTCCCTCGGATCGACATGGTCTCGTATTGTGGGACCACGGAGGAGCCTGGCGATACGGATTCGGATCGGACGAACAGGACGGCACCCGAAGAGGCGCGCCGATGCCGTTCCAGGTGGTCGCGGACGCCGTTCGCGCGGGGGTGGCAGGCGCCGGCCTCCCCGGAGTTCCCGCCCTCGACTTTCTGGGGTTCGATGCCTGCCTGCTCGGCAGCCCCGAAGTGGCGTCGGCATTTTCGGACCTGACGAAGGTCTTCATCGGGAACGCGGAGATCGACTACGGCCCGGGATGGGACTACCAGAACACGATGTCCTGGCTCAGCCAGCATGTCACCGCGTCCGCCGCCGACTTCGCGCGCCAGGAGGTGGCGATCTGGGACGCCCACCACAGCGCCGAGGTCGAGGACACGCTGTTCAAGTCCCACATCGCGCTCGACATGTCCGCGTTCGGCGGGTTCTCACGAGCCATGGCCGCGCTCGACAGCACCGTCCAGACCGATGGAGGTGCCGTCGCCGTCGCACGGGCCTTTGATCTCGCCCTTCCCGACTACCAGGTCGAATCAGCCGGGGACGAAGGCAGCCACCCGGTACCGCTCAAAGATGTGGGTCACATCCTCTCGTCGTTGGCCGCGAGCGCGAACCCACGGATTTCCTCGAGCGCTTCCGCCGCCATCGCGGCCTTGAACAAGCTCGTCCTGGCGCGCGCGCAGGGCGTCACCCGTACGAGCCAGTCAGGTCTGAACATCGGCGCCGGCGTCCCCGTCGAGTTCACCCCGGCCTTGAATACGCTCTACCGACAGCTCGCGAGCAACTGGAACGGGAGCTCGCAGTGGGCAGATGTCATCGACTTCGTTCGGAGTGGGGCCGACGCCCTTGGTCCCGCTATGACCTCCACCGGCCTCTCCGACAATACCCTGCGGTTCCAGATTGACGACGCGGATCTGCTCTCCGTTGACCTCAAGCTGTGGAGCCTGAGCACCGACAGAAAGTCTCTCTTCTTCCTGCAGCTGCTCGATCGCGCCTATCCCGACCCGGGCTCCTACCGGTTCAATTGGAGCGGCAATGTGCTCGCTCTCGATGCGACGCCCGATCCGGTCCTGGTCACGTTGTTGCCCTGGCGGGAGATCTCCGGGAAGAGCGGCCTCCAGATTCCAATCTTCAAGACGATCGGCCTGCTGCGGGGTCAAGGCAAGTCTCTGTATGCCGAGCTTCTCATCGACATCGCGGGCGCCCGCTCGGATACCGCCATCGTGTACTCGAACGGACTGACCCACGTCTTTCCCGTCGCCGCTCTCGCCGCGGCGGACACGGTCTTCTCGCCGTTGTTCGCCCGTATCGACGTGGAGACCAGAAAGCTCGATCTCGCAACCGGCCCAACGGACATCACGATTTCGTCGGACTCCATTGCCTTCACGACCGCGTCACCAGGGACCGGGGACTACGAGCTGTCCCTAGAAGCAAAAGACACTTGGGGCAACGTCACGAGTCAGTTGTTCCCGCTTGAAGTTCCATAGGACCCCACGATGAGAACGCGCGTGCTGTTCGCCGGGTTCGTGGTCGCGCTCATCGCGGCCGTGGCCGCCATCGCGAGATCGTCCCGGCCGTCTGCAATGTCAGCAGCAGGTGATGAGCCTCGGACCCAGCCGTCGACGTCGACGCGTGCTTTGAGTCCGACGGCCACACCGCTCCCCTCCGCCGCGGAGGTGGCGCGAGCAGCGCCAGTGGCGCGCGCGGCAGGTGCAATCATTTCCTCCGTGCGGCAGCCAACGCTCGGAGATAAGGTCCCGGCCAGAAACCTCAACGACAAACATTCGAGCGCGCTTCACGACGCCATCGTGGGTGCGACGCCTGGCTCAGCCCGACTCTACGTCGCTTTTGCCCGAGCCGGCCTGCCCACCCCGCCCGAAGCCAAGATTCTGGTCCAGATGAAACAGGCGGGTGCCCCACCTCAGGACCTTATCGAATACGTCAAGACCTCCTTCCCGCACGACCTTCTCGTGCGCGCAGTTGCTCTGCGGTGGCTGGGCGTGGGCGCCGGCGCGGGTACTCACCTCGTGCCCAGCGATACCGCCATGCATGTCGACAATGTAAGTCCAACGGGACTGGCGCGTGGCTCCGGCCACAGCTATCGATAGGAGAAGATGTCTGACGAGGTGACCATTCGCGCCGCTCGCCCCGGCGATCTACCGGCGCTCGGCCGGCTGGGGGCCACACTGATGCGGGTCCACCATGCGTTCGATCNNCTGCGCGGACCGGCGGGCTTCATCCATGATGTCGTGGTGGATTCGCGCGCGCGCCGGGCAGGCATCGCGACGCGCCTGATCGAGAGAGCGTCTGGGTGGCTGGAGGGACACGGCGCGCCGCGCGTGATGCTCTGGACGGCCGACGCGAACACGGAAGCCCGGCAGCTCTTCGAACGGCTTGGTTTCCGGAGCACGATGGTCGAGATGACGCGCGAACGGCGCGAAACTCGATGACCTACCTCATGATCACGAGAGGGACTGTCCCATCACCTCGGCCAACACCTGGCTGAAGGCCGCCGGATCGGGCAACTGCCCGGACTCGGCGAGGTGGGCCTGGCCGAGCAGCAGCTTGGCGAAAAGGCCCAGGCGGGGGTCCTTGTTGTTGGCCGCGAACACCTTGTGCAGCTTTGCCACGAGAGGATGGCCCGGGTTCAGCTCCAGAATGCGCCTCACTTTCCCTGTCGTCTGGCCGAACTGCTCCATCAGCTTCTGCATCCTCGGCGTCATGTCGTCGTCGTCGTTCACCAGACACACGGGCGACGAGGTCAGCCGATTCGAGAGCCGGACCTCCTTGATCTCGTCGTCGAGAAGCACGCGGAAGCACGTGAGCAGGTCACCGAACTCCCGCTGCTTTTCCTCCAGGGCCTCGGTTTCCTTCTTGCGGTCCTCTTCGCTTCCCAGCTTGATCTCACCTCGGCCGATCGACTGCAGGGGCTTGTCCTGGTACTTCGGCGCGCGCTCCAGCCACAGCTCGTCCACCGGATCGCAGAAGAGCAGCACCTCGTAGCCCTTGGCGACGAATGCCTCCAAGAGCGGCGACTTGGCGACCGCCTCCTTGGATGCCCCGCTGAGGAAATAGATTGCCTCCTGCCCCTCCTTCATGCGGCCGACGTATTGCTCGAGCGACGTTGAAACCATCGGGTCGGCGGTCGACGCGGCCAGGACCAAGTCGAGCAGCTTGTCACGCTCTTGCGCTTCCGTGCCCAGCAGACCTTCCTTGAGCACCGGGCCAACCTCATCCCACAGTGCGGCGTATTCCTTGCTCGCGTCGCGCTTCATCTCGTCGAGCGCGGCCAGGACCTTCTTGAGCAGTTGCTTGCGAATGACCTGGATCTGTCGGTCCTTCTGCAGGATCTCGCGCGACACGTTCAAAGAGAGATCGTGTGCATCCACGACGCCCTTGATGAAGCGCAGGTAGGCCGGCATCAGGTCGCGGCACTCGTCCATGACGAACACGCGCTTGACGTAGAGCTGGAGCCCGCGCTTCATCTCGGGGCTGTA
>PMNO01000531.1 GCA_003161835.1 Myxococcales bacterium
CCGGTGGCGGGGAATGGCCCGCCGTGGTTCATGGCCGAGGACACCGCCACCCCGGTGGGCATCTTGTCATTCAACAGCCGGCCCACACGAGGCCGAAGGACCGTCGCCAACCGTGCGTAGGCATCGTCGTCCTTGCCCGCAGTGTCGCTGTAAATGGCGCCGGTCAAATTGCCTTCCAACTTGGCGGCAACCTCGGCCATCTGCGCGACGTCCTTGGCCACCACCACCGTGTTGACGGTCCCGAATGCCTCCGTCTGCAGCGCGTGCGGATGGGCCAAGAACTGTTCGGCCGACACGCGCAAGAGCGTATTGGCAAAACAGAACCGAGGCCCCTCGATCGGGTGACCGCCGGCCACGATTTCCGCGCCGTTCTTGCGCAGCTCGTCCAGGCCGCTGACGATTCCCGCCAGGCCGGATGCGCCCAGCAAGGTCCCCGGCGTCCCCTGCGCGAAGGACGCGCCCACGGCCGCGATAAAGGCCTCACCGTTTGCGTCGCCCTGAACAACACTGAGACCCGGCCGGGTACAAAACTGCCCGGCCCCGAGCGCGCACGAATCGAATAGCTCCTTGGCCACCGCCGCCGACCGCTCGGCGAGCGCGCCCGGCAAGATGAAGATCGGGTTCACGCTGGACATCTCGAGATAGATCGGTTTGCCCGCGCGATCCGCCGCCTCCTTGAGCTGCAAGCCGGCATTCTTGCTGCCCGTGAAGCCAGTCGCCGCCACTGCCGGATGCGACACCAATGCGAATCCAACGGCGGGCGGCGTTCGGTAAATGAGCTGCACCATCGCGGGCGGAAGGCCGCTGGCCCGCACGGCCGCGAGAGCCAGCTCTCCGAGCAGCCGGGAAGTGCCCGGGTGCCCGGTATTGGCTTTCCCGATGACCGGATTGCCCGCGGCAATCGCGGCGACGAAATCCCCACCCGCGATCGAATTGAACGCGAACGGAAAGTTGTTNNTGGCACCAGGACCGGTCGCGCGCGGCGGCGGCGCCTTGCCGCAGCTGGTTCGTCGTGCGCGGCAACTCCACGTTCCGCAGGCGGGGCGTCACGGGATATCCGGTTTCGCGGGCCGCCATCTCGCAAAGCGCGTCCGCCGCGGCCTCGATCCGCGCCGCGTAGTCGTCAAAAAATAGCGCGATGTTTTCGGCGACCTCGCCCGCCGGACGCGCCTGAAGCGCGGCCACCGCCTCCAGTCCGGCCTGGCAAGCGAGTGCCACATCATCGCCACTCGAAACCGGATAGAGATCTGGCAGCGGCGCCTTGGTCGCGGGATCGACCGCCGCGAAGGTTCCCGCCGGATTTTTCGCCGGCCGCCACTCGCCCGCGATGAGAACCGGGACTTCGCCGCGCGCGCTATCTGAAGCTTTATTCACGATATCGTCCTTATCTTGTGTGGTGCGGATGGCTCAGGCGCGCGCGGGCCGCGACGGAGCGACTTGGTTTTCCAACGTCAACTGACCGATTGTGATGCGCACGACGTCCCCGCGTTGCATCGAAAAATCGGTCGGCGGCACGATCCCCGTTCCGGTCATGAGAAAGGCCCCCCGCGGAAAATCGAGCTCCAGGCCCAGATAGGCAACCAATTCTTCCAGCGGACGCTTGATCTGCGAAGTCCGGGTTGCGCCCTCGAAAACGGGACGGCCTTCCCTGGTCATCACGATCTGAATCGCGAGATCTCTGAGCTGCTCCGCCTCGGCAATCAGGATCCCGGGACCAATCGCGCAGGATCCCTCGTAGACCTTCGCCTGGGGCAAATACAACGGATTTTCCCCCTCGATGTCGCGCGAGGAGACGTCGTTCCCGACGCAGTAGCCGACAATCTCGCCGGTCGCATTGGCAACCAACGTCAGCTCGGGCTCGGGGACATTCCATCGGCTGTCCTCGCGGACGCGGATCGGCATCTGGTGGCCGACGACGCGCCAGCCAACCGCCTTGAAGAACAGCTCGGGGCGCTTGGCCTCATAGACCCGGGCATAGACATCCTTGACCGTGGACTCGGCTTCGCGCGCCTCGCGACTGCGCAGGTAGGTCACGCCGCTGGCCCAAACCTCCTGCGTCGGTTCAACCGGGGGCAAGAGCGACCCGCTGGCGGATTCGGCCAGCGGTATGGACTGCAAGAATCCCGCGATGGCCTTCTTTGGTAGCTGCAAGAGCAGGCCGAGCTCGAACTGCGCGGGCAAAAAACGATCGTCGAGCGCCCAGCGCGGTCCGCCCCTGGTTTGGTGTCTGGTCAGATACATCGAGCGATTCTCCCTTTCGTATGGTCATGTCGCAAGGCGTGCGTACTCCGCGAGCGGTGCCTCCCGCGCCGGCGCCGCCACGGTACTATAAGTTATAGTAGCCGCTTGGTCGTCAAGCGGTTCCCTGCCCGGCCTGCCCCCCCGGCGGCGCCCGACGCTGAATTGCTCGGTGCGCTGCACCTGCTGCGGCAACGCCGGGAACCGTACGCGGCGTTGCTCGCGGAGATTGTCGCCGAAACGCTGGACCGCTTCGCCCCCCTTGCCGACCGACCCATCGTCGAAATCGGCGCCGGGACCGGGCAACTCCGGGAATGGCTGCCCGTGCCCTTGCGCGAACGCATGATTCACACCGATCCTTCCGAGCCGGCCCTCCGCCTTTTGCGCGAGCGCGCCCCTGCCGCAAAGACACGCGTCGCGTCCGCGCACGCTTTGCCCATGGATACCGGCACCCTGGGTGCGGTCCTGGGTCTTTGCGTCTTCGACGCGCTTCAAAACGAGCAGGCCGTGGTGGCCGAGTTGGGGCGTGTGCTGGCCCCCGGGGGACGCTTCGTGCACGTCATGGACATGGCGACCCTGCTCGAAGCGCCCTTTCAAAAGCTCGGGGAGGCCGGACTGGTGCCGATTCCGAATGTCTTCGGCGATCCGGGCGATCACGAATGGCCGCTGGACATCGTGCTGGTCAAACGCGACTGGCTGGCCGGCCTGCTGGATTTTGCGGTTCGGGGCGGGCACCCTGTCACGCAAACGTTGCGCGACTACGTCGCCGCGTTTTGTGGCGTACCATTTCATACGGAAACGGCCACGCCTCTCTTCAAGGCCATCGCCTCGAGCGGCGGCGACCGGCGCGCGCTGAGGACATTCCTTGAAACGGCCGGACGGCTGGCGTTCGCCCAAGGTTATCCCGCGATCGCGCCCCTGCCGTTTCATTCNNCCGGGCGGGCTCCCCCCCTACCTCAGCCTCTGCCTCGGACACCAACGATTGCTGGACGCCCTTCCAGAACGTCTGCTAAATGAGTCCGCGCGAACGCCGCCGCAAGTCGCGTCACGACCCGCGGGCCGGACGCTGACCGAGGTTGGCGCCTTCGTATTCGTCGCCGTGAGAACCGCGTGAAGCCTCAAATGCCACACCGTGTCGCGTACAAGATTCCATGAAGGTTGGCCTGGCCCGAATTCCGCGCAGCTTGCTACTAGCTTCCGTACAGTCCATGTTTGATCACGCGTCCGTTCGGCGCGATCCGTCCGAGCAGGTCCGAACAGGTTTCCACCTGGGCGCCAAGAACACCTAAAAAGAGGCTCCTATGAAGGCAGCGAAAATGCGTTGGTTGAGTGGGGCGATCTTGACCGGTCTGGGGGCGGCTCTGTGTGCTGGTGGTTGCACGGCATCAGCGGGTGGTGGTGCCGGCGCGCACACTGGCGCCGGCTCTGGGACCGGGGCCACCGGCACGGGTTCGACGGGCTCAGGCTCCGGGGGATCGGGTGGTCCGGGCGGAACGGCGGGCCCGGGTTCGGGCTCGGGTGGAAATGTCGGCACTGGAAATGTGGTGGGCACGGGCAGCGGAGGCGCCGGTCCCGCTGTCGTCTATCCTCCCGGTGGCCCGGCGCCCACCGCGGTGCCCATCCGTCGGTTGACCAACGCCGAGTACACCTTGGCGGTCCGAGACCTCTTCACAAAGCAGGTCCAGCCGGACGGTACCGTCTACGGTGAATTCGCGGTACCCATCCCCAGCTTCATTCCAGACCAGCGGGTCTTCGGTTTCGTGAATTTGTCCAGCTCCCAGATGGCCAGCCAGGTCCTCATGGAGCAGTACGAGGGCGCCGCTCAGCTCGTGGCGCTCGGCGATGGCCTGACGCCCCAGGTCTGGGCCGGAGTTGCCGCCAACCCGACGCTGCTGACCGGGTGCGATGTCACCAAGAAGAGCGAGATGCTGTGCGCCCAGCCGTACCTTTACGATTTGGCCAAGCGAGCCTACCGGCGCCCCCTGACGGCGACGGAAAAGACCGCGCTTTGGGCTCTGTTCTCGAACCCGGCGGGCGGCACCTATAATTCAAGGCTCGCCCTGGCGATCGAGGGCGTCCTGATATCGCCGAACTTCATCTTCCGTCCCGA
>PMNO01000240.1 GCA_003161835.1 Myxococcales bacterium
ACGAAGCCGATCAGGACGCCGTGCAGTTCTCCGTTAGCTTGCTGCGTCAGTTTGGCGTGACGCTCGGTCATCCTCACAGCTCGGCCATCAAGGGCTCGAAGCACCGGCTCCGGGAGCTCCGATGCCAATCGAGCGGACGACCGCTGAGAGTGTTCTACGCTTACAACCCGGCGCGGGACGCGGTGATGATCATCGGCGGCGACAAGGCCGGCGACGATCGCTTCTACGAGCGCCACGTGAAAACAGCCGAGGAACTCTGGGACCGGTACCTCGCGGAAAGGGCNNGAGGACACCGAGGACACGGCCTTCGAACTGCTGGTCTCACCGGGTCATTGTCCGAGATATCCCGCTCTGTAAACTTCCCCGCCGGTGGCCGACCCCCGCGCTTCGCGGGCTTCGAGCTGGTCCAGGAGCGCGAACGCCTGGACGCCGTCGCCCGTTGGGCGCACGCTTCGCGGCGTCGAGGCGTTCGTGCAAAAACTGGTACTGCGTTTGCGCCTGGGCTTCCCGATGCGCATTCCCGGTGTCGTCGACACCGGGGTGCGCCGGGTGTTTGCCTTCATGCCATTCATGCCCCTCGCCAACATCACCGGCGCGTCGTCGATGACCGTGCCACGTTGCTGGAACCGCGACGGGCTGCTCGTCGGTTTGATGTTCACCGCCCCCTTCGGTGGCGAGGCCACCCTGATTCGCCTGGCGGCTGAGCTGGAGGCGCGCCCATGGCGCGATCGCCGCCCGCCCATCTCCGCCGACACGGCGACGGAAAACTGATGCTGGGGGTCAAACTTCCGAGAGCTCCGCAGGCTGCTGGGCTGCCGGGGACGATTGGACGCCTATTCCCCATCGTGCGCGCGTCAACCAACCGGTCCGAATCTTGCTGAAACGCTAAGAATGGCGCGAATGGTTGGTCTTGGTGCAGCAGCCGCCGGCATTGCCGGTCCTCGCAAGCCGATCGCCCGGGGTCTTCTGGCGTTCAGCCTCCTGGTCGGGGCGATCCCGATGCTCGAGAACGAGGCCAAGGCGTGCTCGTTTGCCGTGCGGGTCGTGCAAGCAAGCTTTCCCGACGAAGGAGCCACGAACGTTCCGACGAATGTCGTCTTGTTCGTTTTCGGCGAGGAGATCGGGACTCAACCCATCACGCTCCGGGACAGTGACGGACAACCCGTGGCCCTTACCGTCACCCGTTCGGGCCTGGGCTTCGATCTCGCGCCCGATCAAGCGCTCGCCCCGAACCGTTCGTTTGCGCTGAACGTGGGGGGAACCCAGGCGCTCTCGTTCTCCACGGGCAATGGCCCCGGCACCGTCATCGAGGAGCCGCCGCCTCCCCAGCTCGACCTCCGGCAGCTCACCTTCGAGCTAGGGACATGCGGGCGGCTCTTCACGACTTGCGCGACCGCGATGTCCACCGAAGGAGCTTACACGGAGCTGCACGACGAGGCCGATTTCTTGAGCGGCGGCTTCACCGGGCAGAAACAACTTTCGCTGCCACACGGGACGTCGATCAAGGGCTGCCTGACGGCTCGCACCCGAGACGTCGCGGGCCACCGCTCGGCACCGGTCGAGATTTGCGGCGGCAATCTGGCACCCCGACCCATCACCTTTTCGGGGAACGGCAACGTCTGTGAAGCCACCTTCCTGGCGTCCTCGGGAGGGGCTACCTCGGGCTGCGCGGTGGCTCCGCACCGCGATGCAGAAATGCTGTCGAACTTCGCGCTGGTCGCCGCCGCGCTGTCGGCCTCCCGCATTCGGAGGCATCGGAAAAAGGGGCCGGACGGCGTTCAGCAGCGTATCGACGCCGGATGTCCGACACGGCGGCTCACCCGGTGGATCACGTCTTGCCGCAGGTCCCGATCCGGCAATGGGTGCTGACGGTACCCGACGCCATGCGGTTCAAGTTGGCGTTCGACCCAGCNNGCGGCGCCTTGGGATCAAAGGGACGCTCAAGAACCGGAGCGGTCACGCTGGTCGGGCTCTCGCGCTGTCCGCAGCGGGAGACTCTGGAGAGTTTGTCGCCGGAGTAGGAATTCCGCTGGAATGCCTTTTCAACGTCACCGCTGGTGCTACCCGGACGCCGTCGTCACGTCACGAAGGGTGCGCTTGTCAGCGGTGCTCGACCGGCGTCGGTGCGGTGTTCGGATTTCGCGATCGAAGATGGGTCGGATCAGAGAAGCCTGCGGAGGGTAATACCAGGGCAAGATTAAGGCCCCAATCTGGACAAGCCCATCGCCGAGATCGCCGAGGGGGCAAAGATCAAGAAACCTCTGACCGCGCGGTTCATGCGGCGGACGTTTCAAGATCTCAGCCGGACGGCACGGGTCCACGACTTCGTGGTCCGGGCCATCAGCGGACACGCGACAGCCGTCATGCAGGAGCGGTACAGCAGCGTGGCAGGGGAGGAGGTGCGCGCGAGCCTGGCCAAGGTGATCTCCTTGCTAGGTTGGCCCGTGCGTCGGGGGTGAAGGCCGAGAGCGCGATCGGGCGCGAGGATCACCACGAAAGTGGTTATGCAGGTGGTTATGCTGCGGGGAAATCATCCGCGGCATAAAAACGGAAAAGCCGCGAATCCCAAAGGATCCGCGGCTTTCAGGTTGTGGGCGTTGCAGGGATTGAACCTGCGACTTCCACCGTGTGAAGGTGGCACTCTGCCGCTGAGTTAAACGCCCGAAATCGTTTTCTACCTAGGCCATCTGGTGCGGATCGTCAAGCGGTTGGGCGGGGAGGGTCATGGGTAGGCGGTGTCGTCGACCCCCGGCAACCCCATTTGACATTCGCTCGAACATCCCTCCATTTCGCGACATGGCCCGCACGGGTATTTGGAAACGAAGAATTTACTTACAGCCCGCCCTAGAATGGATAACGTAGGGGCGTAATGCCAGAAAAAGAGTCCCCCCCAGAGGCCTCCGCCCTCACGGCCCTGCACGCGTTGCTCGGCCATGGGGACGCGGTCGCGCCTGGACCGGTGACCGCGGAAGCCCTGAGCGGCTTGACGCTGCGGCAATTGCTGGACGGCGCGAAGAGCCTGGGGCTGACCGCCGTGTCCAAGTTGAAAAAGGAGGCGCTGGTAAAAGCCGTCCTCGATGCGTGGCACGCGCACTCCGGCGCGGGGCAGGCCCAGGTGACGGCGCGGATCGGTGAGCCGCCGGCCGAGGCCCCCGAGCAGGCGCCGCCCCGCTCGCACAAGTTCGAGGTCGGTCAGCCGGGACGTGCGAGCACGGAGGAAGCGCGCGTTCTGTTGCGCGAGAGCTCGCGCGAAATTCCATGGGGTTATGGGCGGGATCGCGTCACCGCGATGCCGGTGGATCCCGACCGTCTGTTCGCCTACTGGGAGGTCCTCGACGATTCCATCGCGGCGGCGCGCGGGAGATTGGGCGCGGGTGGGCCGGGAGCCTGGCTGAACCTGCGTGTCTACGATACGACGGGCCGGATCTTCGACGGCACGAATGCCCACAGCTTCTTCGACCACCGGGTGGAGCGCGGAGATCGCCAGTGGTTCTTTCCCATCGGCCGGCCCACATCCGAGCTGATTATCGAGATGGGCATGCTGTCGCACGAGGGCTATTTCGCGAAGATCGCGCGCTCGGGGCGGGTTGAATTTCCTCGGCGCGAACCGGCCCCTTGGCAAGAGCCTGAATGGCTGACGGTGCGGGTTGCGACGGGGCAGACCGAGCACGCGGCGGGGCGATCACCCAATCCGCCGCCACGCGCGGCGCCCACCTCGGCCGCCTCGGCCACCGCGCCTTTCTCGCCGTCGCTCGCCGCCCCGCCGTTCATACCGTCGGCGGCGTTTCCCACGCCCGCGCCCCGGCGTGTCGCTTGGGAGGACGCCATCCAGGTGGCGGGTGGGGGCGGCATCGAACGCCACGAATGGGAAGAGGTTCACACGCAAGGCTTGATCGAGGAGTACCGCCAGTTTCGGTGGGACGGTCCCACCACTCTTTCGACGTGGGAGGCCGGGCCCTTTCCGTATCCGGTGGAGATCCCCGAACCGGTGCGGGAGGTGATGCCGGGCAAGACGCGCGTGATCAGGGTGGCGGGGCGCACGCATGTCGTCCACGGCCCCTGGCACGTGGTCATTCGGGGCCTCCATGCCCAGCATGCGCGGGTTGTTCTGTCGCGCTGGGAGGTCTATCGAACCTGGGCCGTCGAGATCGGGCATGAGGTCTCGGAAGTCGGTGCCACCTTTTCGGGGAGTGGGGTGCAAGGCGGCGCATCGGAACGCATGATAGGGGCGAGCGATCGCCGGTGGGTGGGCGGCAGCGAGGTGCGGCTCGGGGGATCGTCGGAGGTGTATTTTCTGAAGGCCAGCGAGCTGCGCCTGGGCGGGGCCAGTGAACGCCAGTACGCGGGCGCCAGCGAGCTGAGCATGCGCGGCGCCAGCGAGTGGTCGTACGCGGGCGGCAGCGAGCTGAGGATGCGCGGGGCCAGCGAGCGGTCGTACGCGGGCTCGAGCGCCCGCCTTCTCGAACGCGGATTTCTGGGCGGCAGCGAAGGTCGCCTCGGGCCTCCGTCGGGGGCAGGGGCGCCACCCGCTGGCGCGACTTCGGGAGGGGGCGCCTATCCGGCTTCGCACCCGTCGATCGATCGAGACCCGGAAAACAAGACGTCGCCGCGCGGGGGTTCGTGATGCCGACCGGCTATTTTTCGTTGATCCTGCACGCGCACCTTCCGTTCGTGCGCCATCCCGAGGATGCGACGGTGATGGAGGAGGATTGGCTGTACGAGGCCATCACGGGAACCTACCTGCCCTTGTTGCAGATGTTCGAGGGACTGATCACGGACGGGGTGCCGTATCGGTGCACCATTTCGTTGTCGGCGCCGCTGATCTCGATGCTCACGGACGATCTGCTCAAGGAACGCTACGCGCAATATCTGGATGATTTGATTCTGCTCGCGGCCAAGGAACTGGAACGCACGCGTTCCGAGCCGGCGTACCACCGCCTGGCTCAGATGTATAGCGATCGCTTTCACGGGCTGCGACACACATGGCGCTGCCACGACGGCAACCTGGTGAATGCGTTTCGACAGTTGCAAGAAGCCGGTCGCCTCGAGGTCATCACATCCACGGCCACCCACGCGTTCTTCCCCCTCATGGATCGCAACTGGGCGGCGATCCGGGCCCAGGTTCATACCGCCGCCGACCTGTACGAGAAACATTTTGGGCGGCGGTCATTGGGCATGTGGCTGGGAGAATGCGGCTACGTGCCGGGGGTCGACGAATTGCTGCGCGAGGCGTCGGTGCGCTATTTCATGGTCGACACCCACGGCATCCTGTTCGCCGATCGCCGGCCCGTGCACGGCGTGTACGCGCCGCTCTACTGCCCGACGGGCGTTGCCGCCTTCGGCCGCGACACCGAATCGTCGGAGCAAGTGTGGAGCGCCAAGCACGGTTATCCGGGTGATCCGCACTACCGCGATTTCTACCGCGATATCGGGTTCGATTTGCCGATGGACTACATCGCGCCGCACATTCACCCGGCGGGGCATCGGATGGCGACCGGTTTCAAGTACCACGCGATCACGCACGATAAGCTGCACGATAAATGGATCTACGATCCGGACGCGGCGCGGGGTAAGGCGGGCCTCCATGCGTCGCATTTTCGCGGCAACATGGAGAAGCAAGCGCAGCGGCTGGTCGACACCGGCAATTTCCCCTCCGATCGCCCCCCGATCATCGTGAGCCCGTACGATGCCGAGCTGTACGGCCACTGGTGGTACGAAGGGCCGACCTTCCTGGGCGATCTGTTCCGCCAATTGCACTACGATCAATCGGGAGTTCTGGCGATCACCCCCGGCGACTACCTGGAACACCATCCGACCAATCAGGTCGCGACGCCGTGTGCGTCGTCGTGGGGGATGAAGGGCTATAGCGAGCAGTGGTTGAACGAAACCAACGCCTGGACCTACCGGCACGTTCACGCCGCCGGCGAACGCATGGTCGAATTGGCCCGGCGCTATGTCGGGGCGTCCGACCGGGATACGACGCGCGCGTTGAACCAGGCGGCGCGGGAGTTGATGCTGGCGCAGGCCAGCGATTGGACGTTCATCATGTCGACGGGCACGACGGTTCCGTACGCGACCCGTCGATTCAATGAGCACATCGTGCGATTCAATCGGCTCTACGAATCCCTCGGCGGTGGCGCCGGNNAGCAACGGCAGCGGTGGCGCGAGAGGCTTGGCGATCGATCCAGCCTATCTGGCCGGTCTGGAAGCTCAGGACAATATCTTCCCCGACGTCGACTATCGTATTTACGCGAGTTAGCGCCGAGTGAGCGCCGGTCACCAGGGAAGCGCGGCTCGGGTGTTATAAAGCCGCAGCCGATGCCCGCAATCAAGGTCCTGTTCGTGGCTTCCGAGGTCGCGCCGTTTCGCAAGACCGGCGGTCTGGCCGACGTCGCGGGCACGTTGCCCAAGGCATTGCATCGCCGCGGAATCGATGTGCGGGTGGTGATGCCCCTCTACAGCGGCATCAAGTGGACCGACCTCGAGCCGCTGGATGGCACCCTGAGCGTGCCCATGTACGGTGGGATGCTGCGGGCGGGAGTCCGATTGGGCCGCCTGCCGGGGTCGGAGGTGCCGATCTATTTCATCGAGTACAACCGCTTCTTCGATCGCCC
>PMNO01000033.1 GCA_003161835.1 Myxococcales bacterium
GGCTTGACCAGGTAGTCGTTGACGCCGGCCTGCAGGCCCTCGACCCGAGCCTCCTCGCCGGCCCGCGCCGAGAGCACGATCACGGGCAGGTCGCGGGTGGCTTCGCTCGCCCGCAGCGCGCGGACCAGTGCGAAGCCATCCATCTCAGGCATCATGACGTCGGTGATGAGCACGTCGGGCGGCCGGCGCTCGATGGCATGCAGGGCCTGGCGCCCATCGCCCACCGTCTCGACGTCCCAGCGATCTCCGAGCAGCCGCCGGATGTATTCGCGCATGTCGGCGTTGTCGTCGGCCAGCAGGATCCGGCCTCTTTCGACGAGCGGGACGGCCTGATCGGGCGTGGCCGAGGGGGTGGGCGGGGAGGTGCGGGCCGGGGGGCCGGCGATGCTGCTATCGGGCAGCCAACGTAGAGCCTCTTCGAGGAAGGCGCCGGCGTGGCGGGCCTGCGCGGTGGCCCGGGCGGTGTTCTCGTTCTGCTCCGCCGTTCCCGGCGGCCTGCCGAGCGGAATCCTCACGGTGAAGACGGTGCCGTGGCCGACCCGGCTCGTCACCGAGACGCGTCCCCCCTGCAACGCGACCAGCTCCTTGACCAGCGCCAGCCCGATACCGGTGCCCTCGTGCGTGCGACCAGGGGTCCCCTCCACGCGGTGAAACCGGTCGAAGATGTGGGGCAGCTCGGCGGCCGGGATTCCGCAGCCGGTGTCGCTGACCGTGAGGACCGCGTCGTCTTCTTCCCGGCACAGGACCACCGCGATCTGGCCCGCCAGTGTGAACTTGAAGGCGTTCGAGATCAGGTTGAGCACGATCTTTTCCCACATGTCGCGATCGACGATCGCGAGCCCTCCCAGATCGGCACAGTCCACCCGCAGCACGAGCCCGGCCTTGTCGGTGGCGGCCCGGAAGACGCTGGCCAGATCGGCCGTGTACTCGGACAGGTTGACCGGCTCGTATTGGGCCCGCGCTCGCCCGGCCTCGATGCGCGAAAAATCGAGCAGCGTGTTGACCAGCCTCAAGAGGCGCAGCCCGTTGCGCTGGACCAGAGCCAGCTCCTCGCGATGGCCCGCATCCAGATCTTCGTCGCGCATGAGCTCGGCCAGGGGCCCCAGCATCAGGGTCAGGGGCGTCCGGAACTCGTGACTGACGTTGGAGAAGAAGGTGGTCTTGGCGCGGTCGAGTTCGGCCAGTGCCTCCGCGCGCCGGCGCTCCTCCTGATAGGCCCGGGCGTTGGCCAGCCCGGCGCCCACCTGACCCACGAAGAGCTCGAGAAACGCGCGGTAGTCACCATCGAGCGGGCGGTGCGGGTTCAGAGCGGCCACGAACGCGCCGGCCGGCCGCGGTTGACCCTGCTGGGCGATCGGCACTACCAGAGCCCGGGTCGGGGGCGTGCGCCAGGGCCCGGTCGGCCACGCCCCGTCCCCAGGCAGCTCGATGGCGATCGGAGCGCCGGTGGCCCAGACCGTGTCGAGTCGCCAGGCGCCGCTCGAGACCTCGAGGAAGGCCGGGGCCCGGGGATGGTCGGCGGCGATGCGCGTGGTCGAGACCAGGCGGGCCCGCGTTCCGCCCTCCTCGAAAAAGTAGGTCAACGAGAACGGGATGTCCCGCGCCTCGCCCGCCAGCGAATCCTCGATGGCGCGCAGCACATTGGTCTCGGCGCTGGCCGACAGGCGCGCGGCCAGCGCGCGCAGCAGGGCCAGGCGACGCTCGCCGAGCAGGCGCTCGGTCTCCTCGGTGACGACGCACAGGTGACCGCGGATCGCGCCGCCGTCGTCGGACAGCGGGCTGTACGAAAACGTATGATACGTCTCCTCGGGGTAGCCGTTGCGCTCGAGAAACAGCAGCAAACCCTCGTCCCAGGTGGATTCCCCGCTGTGCAGGACGGTCTCGATCCGCGGCCCGATCGCGCCCCAGATCTCGGCCCACACCTCGCGNNTCCTTGGCGCGCATGAGCGCCGCCATCTCGCCGGCGCCTGCGAAGATCGGATCAGGGATGAGGCCCGGATCGTGTAGCGGTTGACTCATCTTCGAGGCCACACCAGCGTAGCTCACCCCCCGAGGAAATGTATCCCCACGATGTCGATGACGAAGGAGACGGTGCGAAGCGAGCACGAGGGCCCACCGTCCCAGTGCGTCAAGCGAGAGCCACCGCGCGACTGGCGGATCACGGTGTCCCAAGCCTCGCTTTGAGGATGCTGATATCGCCCGAGGCGGCGATGGCCAGATCCAGAACGCCATCACCGTCCACGTCGGCGGCGACGATGCCGCTGCCATGTTGCAGGGACGCCAATGTGCGGGGCGGTCCGAAGTCTCGTGAGGATGTCACGGTCGAGATCAGCACGGCCGCCTGGTCGGTGACGTAGACCAGAGCCAGCGGGTGAGCTGGCGTCCGCGGAAGGACCGTGAACTGCTCGGGCGAGTCGTTGGCGACATTCACGGTCGATACATTGGTGCTGGCGAAGGCGCCCGCACCGTCGTTCCACAACACCAGGAGCTTGCGGCCCGGTAGACCCGGTGAGCCCGTCAAGAGGGCGATGTCGACCGCGCCATCACCGTCCACGTCCGCCGGCAAGAGCTGAGCGCCGGGGCACGGCTGATCCAGCACGATCGTTCCCAGGGGCATCATGTCCGGCGAGCCTCCGGGCTTGGCGCCGATGATCTCGACACCGCACGCGGTCCCTGAATCTGCCGGGATCGCCCACAGGGCCTCGTCCCGACCGTCGCCATCCAGGTCCGCCGCTGCGGCGGCGACGTTCACGCCTACCTTGAGGCCATCAAGGTAGGCCGGGTGCAGGCGCGGGTCCAGCTCGCCCGCGAGGCGCGATGGCCTGCTCTGCGAGGTTCCGGGGCCCGGGAGCAGCCAGAGCTGGTAGGACAGCTCTGGGAAACTGCCCATCAGTGCCAGTGCCAGGACGTCGCCATGACTATTGGCCGTGAATTTTCCCGCTGCCACCGCCAGCGCGGCCGCGTTGAAGACCGAGCCCTGAGAAATGTCCACCAGCTCGTAGGGAGAGAACGGGAGGCGATCGCCGCTGCCCGCGAGAAAGGCCAGCACGCCGGTGCGTCCCGCGGTCGATTCTTCCGTGTAGACCACCGTCAAGTTTCCCGTGCCTCCCTGGTGAAAATCCCCGATCTGATCGATGTGGCTGATGCGCGCCACCGTGGCCGGCGCCGCGGGTGGACCGGCAAGATTGCCGAAGGAGACCCTCAGCGAATCCCGCTCCGTCTCGGACGCCCCAGCCTCGACGAAGGCCAGATCGTTCACGAGATCTCCGTCGAGATCCGTCACCACCAGGGACAGCACCGGGCCGGTGCTCGGGATGCTGAAGGCGGGCAGATCCAGGGTTCCGGTGCCGTTGAATAAATCAATTCCCAGCCGCCCGTCCGACGCCGCCACGACGTCAGGTCTGCCATTGTCGTTCAGATCGGCGATCCGCGCCACCGTCCACGGAGCCGCCTGGTTGAAATGGATGGGAACATAGCCAGCCAGCTGCCCATCCGGGGCTAGCTCCGACGCCAGCAGGTGATCACCGAAGACAAAATCCACCTCGCCGTCCCCCGTGAAATCCCCGGTGGCGAGCGGCATGGAAATCTCGCGCGAGCCCCGCGTGACATCCGCGACGGGCAGTCGATAGGGAACAGCCGTACGGAGGCTGTGCCCGTCGCCGTAGGCCACATAGACTTCCCCTCCGCCGCCCAGCAGCACATCGAGGTGGCCGTCGTGGTCCATGTCGACAAGCTGCGGCGCCGCATCGATGGGCGCTGAGGGCTCGAGGGCGACGGCCCACTCGGCGACCTGATCCCGCCAGGTGATCTCGCCCGTCGTCGGGTTCCGTGTACACGGGTCCGTCAGGCTGAAAGACGTCGCATCACGAAACGCGAAGACCAGCTCGCGGCAGGGCGACACCTGCGGGTCCTCGATCACGTCTCCGCTGACAGGATCGCCGGCGAGCATTTCGACCGGGCCGAGCAGCGTCCCCCTGCGAATCAACGACCCGCTCGAGTCCGGCCCGTAGATGCCCGGGACGCCCGAGATGCTCGCCAGCCCAACGACCGGGTTGGCGGTCTGGACGGGGGCATCGTTGACGCTGAGCACCCGAACACTGGTGTCCGGAAAACGATAGGACCCGGCGGTCTCCGGGACCAAGCTCCGATCCCCCTGGCCGAGCAGCACCCCGACGCCGAAGTCATCGCTGGAGAACGCCAGATCGCTCCGGCGGTCGTCCGACAGATCGGTGATCGCGGGCGATGCGAGAGACTTCGGGAAGACCCGCGTTTCGGCCAGCAATCCCTGGTCGTCGAAGTAGTGAAAGCGCAGCTTCGTCGCTCCGCGATGGTCCGGCATCTCGAGGCTGACGACATCCCGGCGGAGATCACCGTCGAAATCGCCCGTCATCAGTGACCAGGCACCCCCCACCTTGAAGTGGGAGGCAGGCTCGAAATCGCCC
>PMNO01000239.1 GCA_003161835.1 Myxococcales bacterium
TCATGAAGTCGCGCGCCCCCGCGTGACGCGGGGACTCACCGGCGTTGCGAAAATACGTCCGCCAGGCACTCTCCAGGTCATCCGCGGGCACGGTGGTCTCGTCTTGCGCGTCCGCGCCGGGGAGGGAGTCCGACACGCCCGGGTTGACCGACAGCTTCAACAGAACCTACTCGGCGTCCGGATCAAGAGAAAATGACTGCTTGAACCGCTCCGCGGGCCGCACGGTGATGCTCTCGATCCGCATCAGATTCAAGTCGGGACGTTTGAACGTCAGTTTGTGCTTACCGCAAGCAATGCTTTCCGAGTACGGGGTGTGCCGACCGGTGTTCTTGCCGTCGATCCAGATCTCGGACCAGGGTCGCGTTCCGACCGTGATGGCACAGTCCCCGCCCTTCGGCCCGCCGGCACTGGAATCGTCCGCCGAAGCCACCGGGGTGCGCGCCCGCGGGGGCGGCGTCGGCGTCGGCGTCGGTTGGGTCTGAGAGGGCGTCGGCTCCGCGTCTGCCCCCCCTGGATTCTCGGCCCGAGGCAAACGGCGGCGACGCGACGCGAGTGCGCTGGCCGATTCGGCGCCGGTGCTCGCACTAGCCTCAGGCACCCGGCCCCCCGCCGTGCCAGCGACGGGCTGCGCCCCCGCAGGGGCAGCGCCGGAGCCTGGAGCGGCGGTNNCGGCCGCCGGCGCTGGCGCCCGCGAACTCTCCACCGCCCCGATCGGGAGCAAAGCCGCTTTGATCTTCTTGATGATTCCCGGCTCGACCTGAACCTCCTCGCGCCACGGCTGCCGCCTGGGATCGCCCTTGATCTCGACCACGTGCTGGCCGGGAGGAATCCGATAGGCGCGAAAATCCGTGCGCGCCTGGCCATCCGGGCCGCTCATGGGATTTCCATCCAGCCACACCAACCCGCCCGGGGGTTCGCTGGTGAGCTCAAACCCGGTGTCGGCCGCGGCTTCTAGTGTCACCGCGAGGGTCGCCGCCTGCCCGGCCCTGATCTCCACGTTTTGGTCATTGCGCGAATAGCCGGGACGTACCGCCGAAACCGAATACGCCCCGGGCGGTTTCTCGAGCAAGAACGGCGCGTGATCGGCCACCTTGACGTTGTCGACCAGAATCGTGGCATCGGAGGGAATCACCGTGATCTCCACCTTGCCCGCGCGATTGATTGACCAGTAATAGATTCCTGCCCCACCCGCGATGAGGACCAACGCGACCAGTCCGAGGATCGTGATCATCTTGGCGCGCGACGAATCGATCCGCACCGGTGGGGCGGTGTTCGGCACGTCGAAGTCTGCTCCGCTCGGAGGAGAGACGGGAGGAGGGAGCAAGGGCGCCACGGGAATCGACAGCGAGGACCGGGTCAGGCGGCGGGCCCCGCTCGGGGGCGGGGTGGCCGTTCCCAGGAGCCGACCGGACCCGGGCGGCGGCGGTAGAGCGGCCGGAATCGGCGACGGGACGCCGAAGAGCGATTTTGGGGCCCCCGTCGGTGGGCCTGACGGCCGTCCGGCAGGCGGCCCGGGCGTCCGAATGCTCGGTGACGTCACGCCCTCGGAACGCGGCATCAGTTTCGGCTGCGGCGTGGCGAGATTCGGCGCGGTGGCCGCCCTCAGAATATCGGGCGGAGGCTCATTGGCCACGGTTCGATCATCATCGTCCTCGAACAGATCGTGCGAACCCAGCACCTCAGCCTCGCCGGTGGGTTCCTTCTCGAAAATCTGGGTGTCCAGTTCCTCGTCGTCCCAGCCGATCTCGTCGCTGCTCGAACCGCGACCGGCCATTTCGTTCTTCCGAGCCGATCCCGACGCGCCAGACTGCGCACCCGCCCCGGTGGACGCACCGGGAATGCCGGCCGCGGAGAGCCCGGTTCCGCTCATGGTCTTGCGCGGTCCGCCGGGACGCGGGGCGACAATCTCCCTGAATTGCTCCGCCTTGGTGTTCTCTTCCTCGATCTCGGCGGGGAATATCTTCTTCATCCACGCGGCCAGATCCTTGCGCGAATACAGCTCGCCCTTCGTGTACAGGAAGGCCTGCAGATCGTCGTGCAAGTCGATCGCATTCTGGTATCGATCCTCGGGATCCTTCGCCAGCGCTTTGAGAGCTATCCGCTCCAGTTCCTCGGGAATCGATTTGTTGTACGAGGAGGGCGGCAGGATCTCCACGTTGCGCACCTTCTCCAGCGTGGAGAAATCGCTTTCCCCCATGAACAGGCGCTCACCGGTGAGCAACTCGTAAAGGACAATGCCAACCGAGAAGATATCGCTGCGCCGATCGATCGGCAGCCCGCGAACCTGCTCGGGCGACATGTACCCGAACTTCCCCTTGAGGATCCCCGCCTGGGTCTTCGAAGCCTTGCCCGCCGCCTTGGCGATCCCGAAATCGATGACCTTGATCTCGCCCTCGAAGCCCACGAGGACATTCTGCGGCGAGATATCGCGATGAACGAGATGCAGGTCCTGTCCCTGACCGTCGCGCTTGTTGTGCGCGTAGTCCAGGCCTTCGCACACCTGCATCACGATGAAACAGGCTTGGGGCGTCGGCATGACCTCGCCCCGCTGCCGAACCCGATCGAACATCGCGCGCAGGTCACGCCCACGAACGAACTCCAGGGCAATGAAGTAACTGCCCTCGACCTTTCCCAGGTCGAAGATCTGCGCGATGTTCGCGTGTTGCAACTGAACGGCGATCTTGGCCTCGTCGATGAACATCGCGATGAACTCTTCGTCCTCGGCGATGTTGGGCAGGATCTTCTTGACGGCGACAAGGCGTTCGAATCCCTCGACCCCAAAGGCCTTCGCCCTGAACACTTCGGCCATACCTCCGACGTTGATGCGTTCGAGGAGGTAGTACTTGCCGAACGGGATGGGCTTCTTCAATCGCTTTCCTGCGCACTTGAGAGCGCGTTTATCGACAAGACGGCACCTTTGTCAGGAAACTTCGTCAGGAACTCGTCAGGAGTCCGCCAATATGGACGATGTCAATGTGTGTGACGGACGGGGTGGGTTGGCTTGAATCGCACATAGTTATCGGGCCTAAGTGCCCAGGAAGTCAATGGACCCAACCCCAGGAGCACCGAAAATCGAGTCCGGTGCACCCGGGATTTTTGCGGTTGGCCAGCCCACCGCAGGAGGGCCCGCGGGTTTAGAGGTCCTCGATCCAAACCCGTTTCATTTTATCGCCGGAGGCGATCTTCAAGACCACGTCCATTCCCGAAACCACCTCCCCGAACACCGTGTGCTTTCTGTCCAGATGAGGCTGCGGGGTGTGGCAGATGAAGAACTGGGAACCGCCCGAATCGGGGGCCGCGGTCTTGGCCATGGACAGAGATCCCTTCTTGTGGACCTGCTTCTTGCCCGAGAGCTCGTCCTTGATCGTGAACCCAGGGCCGCCGCTGCCGCTGCCCAAGGGACAGCCACCCTGAATCATGAAGTCGCTGATGACCCGGTGAAACGTCAGACCGTCGTAGTACGCGCGCTTAACCTTCTTCCCCGTCTTGGGATCGGTGAACTCCTTTGTGCCGGAGGCCAGACCCACGAAATTTGCAACGGTGCCTGGAGCATCGTCCTCGAATAGCTCGCAGACAATCTCACCCTTGTCCGTCTCGAAGTGGACTCGTTTCATCAACCCGTCCTTTTCCTTTTTTGTTTTTTGCGCGGCGGTGCTCGGTTTCCAAAAAAACCAGCGTGGCTCCCACGGCCGTCAGAGGAGGAGCTACGACCAAAGCCAACGGAATCAAGTAAAATACCGTTGCCCCGAGACCATATCCGATGGTTTGCGCGGGGTGTAGGGCCAGATAGCGCCATTTCGCCCAAAAGCCCACGGACCGACGGGACAGCGGAAAATCGAACCCGTCGTACGCCAGGAACAAGGCGCCGAGCGCCACGCCCACCACGCCGCCGATGCCAGCCGTGACGGCGCTGAGGCCGAGCCCGGTCACGAAGGCCAGGGCATAGAGGACCAGCTTCAAAATCGCGTGCCCCATCGCCCGCCCCGCCGAAGCGAAAAAGGGAGGGCGCGGGGTCTCGCCGAGCACTTTGCGTTCAACCCGCTCCGCCAGGATATCGTTGGAAATCGCCCCCAGCAGAGGTTGCAGGATCACGAACATGACGATCGCGCCCAGGCCCGTCACCGCCACGAACAACAACGAAGCCAACGCCTCGGAACCGATCGCGCGATCGGCGAGTTCTTGGCCCCAGTAGCGCGCGGCTGCCCACGCGGCGGCGCCCGCCAGCGCGATGTTCATGAGCACGGGCAGCACGACCAGATGCCAGAGGCGCTGGCGACTGACAAATATCGCCCCCCGAAACGGGGCCACGAAGCCGCGAAAGAATCCCATGGACCAAATATTCTATCGCAACCGGAACGGCCCGCGGTCGATAGCCTCATTGGAGGTCACCATGTCCACGCCCATTCTGATGCCAAGCCAGCCCCACGACAGCCCGGCCCGGTCCGGGAGCGCGACTGCGAACGACGTCGCTGTTGCCGCAACGCGGTCGCGCCAAACCGCGCCCCCCTCCAATCCGTTTCGCACGTTCCTGACCGGGGGGGTCGATCTCCTGGTGCGCGGCGCCACGGTCGCGAGCAGTGTCGTGGGGGGGCCGGTCATGGCCGCCGCGGTTCGCGATGTCGGCTCTGGCGCTACGACCGCGCTCGCGGGCTCGGCTGCGGGCAGCCGGCCGGGTGGCCTGGCCGGGGGTATCGGCACGGGTGGTGGTTCCGCGGTTCCGGCGACCTTGGCGACCTCGACCGGCGACCAGTCCGATTTGGCGACCGTGCAGTCGATGCAGAGAGAAAGTCAGGCGTTCAACCTGCAACTCCTCGAATTGCAGGAAGACGTTCAACAGGAGAACCGGCGATTCACGACCGTGTCCAATGTCCTGCGGGCCAAGCACGACACCGCGAAGGCGGCCGTTTCCAATATTCGGGGCTAGCNNCGCCCCTGACGTTCCTGCTTCAGAGGCAGCGGACCGGGCATCCAAGGTGCGCGATCCGACAGAATCGCCCGCTTCCGGCAAGGCGTTCGCCGATAAATTGCAGGGAGTGGGGTCGCCGGATGCGGCTCGTGCCTTGGACGCGCCTGGCACGGGTCAGGTCCCCCGCCCCGGCCTTGTGACCGTCGATGACTTGGCTGCTGAGCTGCGGACGGGAACACTCACGCCGGCGGCCGCAATTGACAAGGTCGTGGAACGCGTGGTGGCGCGCCAGGTGGGCCCCGATGCGCCCACGAGTGTGCGCGATCAGGTGCGAATGGCGCTGCGGGATGCGGTCGAAAACGATCCGCTCCTGGCCGAGAAGCTGACCCGCCTGCGGTAGACCGTTGCGCTCAGCGAAATATTGCTAGGGCGCGCCCTGGTCGGCAACGACGCCCGTCGCGAGCTGCGCGGCTTGGTTCGCGGCACGTCGTTTGGCCAGAGCTTGCCGGATCTCCGGAGGCAGCGGAACCCCGTCCACGTCGAAGTCAGCCAGGGCTTCGACCAGCATCGCGGCGCGATCGGAAGGGGTGGCCCTCCGGTCCATGATCACGGTCCATTCACCGCGGATCTTGCACAACCCCCCGGCTCCCGCGCTATCGCCCGTCATCGCCTCGTAGCGAACGCACACCCCCGCGTGGGCGGCCGCCTGCTCCAACGCCTCGGTGATCTGTTCAGGCTTCATGGGGTTGTCTTTTAGCCGGTTCCCCGCCTTTGGCAAAGAAAGCCGGCGCCCTGGGTCCCATGCACCGCGCTCGAGGCAACGTCAAATGCGCTAGTCGTCGGGTGTTTGGGCAGAACGGTCCAGATCGATAATCTGAGCACCACCCACATAGGATTTCGTCTCGTATCGGGTCAGACTGCCAAGCTGGCGAACGATCGAGGCCATGCGCTCAGATTCGGCAAGGATCGTCTCCAGCGCCCTGAGGTGGGGACTGTCGGGCTCCAGTTTGCGAAGCATGATCTGGGCATATCCCATCACCGAGGTCAGCGGTTGATTGAGTTCGTGGGCGGCGGCACCGGCCAGCTCGATGGCCACGACTTGTTTCTCGGAAATCGCCAGTTTCTCCTGGGCTGTCGCCAAACGTTCCTCCATCCGCAATCGCTCGCGCAAATCGGAAAAAATACCGACCGTGGCAATCTCCCGGCCCGCGTCATCGAACACGAGCGCCGCCGAAATGGAAACCGGGATCAGGTCACCATTGACCGCCTTGAGCTCCCGGCGCACTGGCTCGAGGCGTCCACCCCCACCGCGCTGCGATGAGCGCAACAGGCGCATGATCTCCTGCGCGACACCGGGCGGGTACAACTCCGTGACCGGCATCTTGCCGATCACGTCGGACGCCCGATAGCCGCAGATCCGCTCGGCGCTGTGGTTGAACAGCAATACGTTGCCGCGGAGGTCCGCGGCGATGATCCCGTCGACGGCGGAGTTCAGGATTCGCTCGAGGAACTCACTGGTACGGCGCAAATCGATCTCGAGCTCGCGCGCCAAGGTCACGTCGCGGAACGCGAAGATGGCGGCGCCGTGTTCGGACAGAATGCCAATCGATGCCACTGAAACGGTGATCCGATCTCCAGATGTGGTGACCAGATCCAGATCGAAATTCTCGACCGGTCTGGCCTGGGTGGCATGCGCCAGCTGATTCCAGAGGATGGGCCGCTGCGCCTCCGGCACGACTTGCGCCCAGGACCGACCCGCCAGACCATCACGGGCATAGCCCGTGACCTGCTCCGCCGCGCGGTTCATGTACAGCACGGTTCCCGTCGCGTCCAACACAACGATGCCGTCGGACGCGCTGTCGATAAAGGAACGATAGCGTTCGATCGCGCGCAGGCGGCGTTCGCGCGGCACGTCGATGAGGGTGATCTTTCGGGTTCTTTCCTTGATCGGGTCAAGCACCTTGGCCCCAGGCAAGATGACCGCGACCAGAGCCGCCGCCGCCCGACCACACAGGGTCACCGCATCTGGAAGCTCGCCCACAACGTAGGGAAGTCTTGCGACCAGCACGCCGCGCGGCTTGCGACGAAGCACGATCGGGAACACCGCCCACGTGCCCTCAGCGCCGACGCGGTCGGCTTCGGCATCCGTTTCTCCCGGCACCCGGGTCTTGAAATCGCGCGCGATCAAGACCTCGCCCGACACGAGTGCGCGACGCAGCGCGGGCGCGGTCAGCATGGCCCCGAGGTCCGCGTCGGAACGATGCTCGTCGCTGTCGGCAATGAGATGCAGGCTCTCGCCCTCGCGAACGACTGCCAAGATGGCGACGCTGCTCGCCCCCAGCGCACGCGTCAGGTGAAGCGCGGCGTCGTGCAAGTGCATCTCGTCGCTGCCGCCCGCCAATGCCTCGGCGGCCTTGGTGAGTCCTTCGCCCAACAACCGTCCCGGCTGGGGCAGGGTCACGGCCGCCTCCTCCGGGCGGGCTTTCCGAGCTTTCGCGGGGCGGGGCGCGGCAGGGCGGGCGATTCCTGGAGCAGAGGGGCGGCGGCCGCGACCGCCGCCACCCACACCTGTTGGATCGGAACACCGCTGATCGAGGCCTGGCGCCGGCAGTCCTCGTACTCGGGCATGGCACCCATCGGCTTGCCGTCGAGGCTGCCGACCTTGACCCCCACGGGTCCAAACACCGTCTGCACCTGCTGGAGGGAACGAGCCAGGGTCCGGCGCGTTGCCGGGAAGATCCTGAGGCCCAAGGTGCTCGAATTCAGAAAGAATGCGCGTTCCACCGCGGGCAAGGCTGGTGGCTCCACGAGCGCCGAGATCTGTTGCGCGGGCCTTCCCTTCTTCATGGCGATGGCAGTGGACCAGACATCAAGCGCGCCCGCCTTGAACAAGGCTTCGCACAGGGCCGCCAAGAGTTGGCCGCTCATGTCGTCGATGTTTGTTTCTAGAACCAGGACGCTCTGCGCGGCTGGCGCCAAGGGGGTGCCGATCGGCTCCCCGAGCATCACACGCAGGACGTTGGCGCGATCCGCGAGCTCCCGCGTACCGGCGCCGTACCCCATGGCCACCAACCGCATGGGCGGCGGTGGTCCGAACGAGTCGACGGCGGCGGCCAGGAAAGCGGCCCCGGTCGGGGTTGTCAGCTCACCCGCCCCGTCCGCGATCATCGGGATGTCGCGCAACAAAGCCGCGGTCGCGGGCGCCGGCACGGGCACCAGACCATGGGCGGTGCGAACGATTCCCGTCCCCACCACAGGGGGGGACGATCCAATCGACACCGGGGCCAACCAGGCGACCGCAGCCGCCATCCCCACGATATCCGCGATGGAATCGAACGCGCCGATTTCGTGAAAAGTCACGCGCTCCAGATCGCACCCATGCAGCGCCGCCTCCACCTCGGCCAGGCGCGCGAACATGTCTTGCGCCAATGCCTGGGCGTCAGGATTCAGCTTGGCCCGCTTCAGAAGACGGCGAATCTCGGCATAGTCGCGATGATGGTGTTTTTCTCTGCGGCCCNNGCGGGTGATCGTCCCGGTGGTCGTGAACGTGCTCGTGGCCATGATCATGATCATGATCATGATCATGATCATGACCATGACCATGCGGGTGGGCGTGAACATGCGGCGGTGGAGCGCCTACGCCTCGGACGCGGCCCTGACCCGGCATTCGGGACATCCTGGGACCCGCTTTATCGTTCGCGCGCGGTCCCACTGACGGTTCGTCGACAAGGAATCCGCGTCCCACGAACGCGCCCCGACGACGGGTTTCAAAGCGCACGCCCAGCCCGGGAATCCCGATCGCGGCGATCGCTTCGGACACGACCGCTTCGGGGACCCCGGCGTCGACCAGGGCCGCCACCGTCATGTCACCGGCGATCCCGGACACGGGGTCGAGGTGCAGGTGAAGGCCACGCAAGGTCTTCATGTCGTGACTGCCTGATGGCGAGTCAGCAGCGCCGCCATGTGGCCGGCTCCAAATCCATTGTCGATGTTCACGACCGCGACGCCGCCCGAACAGGAATTGAGCATCGAGAGCAGCGCCGCCATGCCGCCCAGGTTCGCGCCGTAGCCCACGCTGGTGGGCACCGCGATGACCGGCTTCGCGAAAATCCCCGCGACCACCCCGGGCAACGCCCCCTCCATTCCCGCGACGACGATCAGAATCTCGGCGGTCTCGATGCGCGGGCGTGCGGCCACCAGGCGGTGAATCCCCGCGACCCCCACGTCGAAGATTCGTTCCACCCGGTTCCCCGCCAATTCGGCGGTCACCGCCGCCTCCTCGGCCACCGGGATGTCCGCGGTCCCGGCGCTCAAGACCGCGATTGTGCCACGGGCGGGATCGGGCAACGGCGCAGGGCCGACGACCACGATGCGGGGAACCGGAAGATGCCGCGTCGCAAAACCTGCGGCGGTGACCGCGGCGACGATGGTACCTGCGCCGTCGGACGCGACCCGGGTGGCCATCACCGTGGATCCGCCGCGGCCCAGCTCGATGAGAATGGCCGCGATCTGCTCGGGGGTCTTACCCTGGCCCAGGACGACCTCGGGGAACCCCGTCCGCAGGTGACGGTGCGTGTCGGCACGCGCGAAGCCCAGGTCCCGAAACGGCAACTCGCGCAGCTCACCGACCGCATCGCCCACGGCAATCTCGCCACGACTGACGCCGACGAGCAACTGCTTGAGCCGATCAGGATCCATCGGTCCAGATTACCTCAGGGGTACGTTAGCCGAGCGCGAGAACGACGTCGTCGTCTTCGTCGAGGAAACCCACCCCGTCGCGCTGGGCCAGCCCCCCGGCTCTCTCGACGAAAAGGGCCAGCACCGCGCCAGCGACCTCCTCCGCCTGGTCGGAGACATGATGGGTTGAAAACTCCACGACCACCAGGGATCGCACCGCCGCCAGGTGTTCCAGCACCCGGGCACGCGCGGGAGTGTCCGGCAGTTCCTGAACGTCCGCCACGAAATCCGCCACCGCGGCGGT
>PMNO01000371.1 GCA_003161835.1 Myxococcales bacterium
GATCACGCCCTTGCCCTTCATCAAAAAGGAATCGATCTCCTTGCGTCCCTTCTCGTCGAATGCCTGCTTGGGCCCGCCCACGAGCAGCGCGTCGACGTCGTCGCCGATCACGGCCGACGACGGGTTGACCGTGGTGGTGTCGTATTCCTGCGACAGGATGTGTTGCAGGGTCTGGAATCCCTGGTTCAGATCCAGCTCGCCGTGTCCGGTGGTGAGGGCCAGCTTGCGCTTGCGCTGGGTCATACGCTTGATGAGCGAGGAGACCTGATACTCGAGCCCCTCGGCCCCCACGATCTCGCCCACCGCCTCGTTCTGGCCGTTGTACTGCAAGCACAGGCCGAGGAAGTACGAGCCCACCTCGAACTTGGTGTCCTCCAGCTTTTGTACCTGCAGCTTGTGCACGCCGCAGCTGGCGGCTTCGTCCTCCAGTTTCTTGTCGGCGCCGGGATCGAGGGCCTCGAAGCGCAGCTTCCCCTTGGAATTGGTCCGGTACTCATCCAGCAGATCACGCACGTACCGCGAGGTGGACTTCATCTCCGGCGGCAGGCCATCCGACACGTAGAGCTTGATGGAAAGATAGTCGGGGAGGTTGCGCACGATGTCCTTGGACGACGGCGACAGCGTGTAGACCTTGGCGTCGGTCAGGTCGAGCCGGCCGAAGACCCGGGTCCCGATCAGGTTGANNCCGACAGGTAGTAGATGACGTCCCGCGAATCGAGCACCCCGCGGGAGACATTCTCGAAGTGCGTGTCGGTGCTGAGGAACGAAACGATGGGCTTCAGGGCGTCGGGCACGAAGGGCAGGACCTTGCCGAACAGGAACAACGCGAAGCAGATCCCGAACGCGATGATCAGCGACACGACCTGATTGCGGGTGAAGGACGAGGCCATNNAGCATGGCCATGCCGGCCAGGAATTTTCCAAGCACCACCTCCCAGTCGCGCACCGGCATGGTGATGAGCATCTCCAGCGTGCCGCTGCCTTTCTCCTCGGCCAGGAGGCGCATGGTGATGGCCGGCGCGAAAAAGCAGAACATCAGCGGCGCCAGGCTGAAGAAGCTGCGCATATCGGCCTGCTTCTCGACGAAGAGATTGTTGAAGAAGAAGAATCCGAACACGATGGTGAAGACCGTCACCACGATGTAGGCGACGGGCGAATTGAAGTAGGTGCGGATCTCGCGCTTGGAGATCACCAGGGCGGGGTTCATGAGCGGGCCTCCTCGGGGCGGGCGTCGTCGCGGGTGGTCAGATGGCGGAAAACCTCCTCCAGGCTGACCGACTCGCGGACCAGCTCCAGAAGAGGCCATTTGTTGTCCACGGCCGCGCGGAAGATCTCGCGGCGCAGGTCGGTGCTGCCCCCGCCGTCCAACGCAAAGGCATGCGCCCCGGCCTCGGTCGCGATCTTCTCGCAGCGAGCGACACCGCTCAGGGTGGCCAGCTTGTCCCGCATCAAGTCCTGCGCGACGCCGTTCGATTCGACGACCACCCGATAGCGGCTGCCCTTTTCGCGGGCACGCAAGGCCTCGGGGGTATCGTCCGCCACCAGTTTGCCGCCGCTGATGATCAGGATCCGGGTGCAGGTGGCCTGGACCTCGGGGAGGATATGGGTGGAGAGAATGACCGTCTTTTCCTGCCCCAATTCCTTTATGAGGCGGCGAATTTCGACAATCTGGTTGGGATCGAGTCCGCTCGTCGGTTCGTCCAACACCAAGATATCCGGATCGTGCAAGATCGCCTGGGCCAGGCCGAGCCTCTGCCGGAACCCTTTGGAGAGTTCGCCCACCAACTTTCCCGCGACGTCGGACAGCCCGCAACGTCCCCCCACTTCCTTGATACGCGCCGGGCTCTTCGCGGGGTCCATTTGCCGCATCTCGGCCGCGAATTCCAGGTACTCGAGGACCGTCATGTCCCGATAGAGCGGCGTGTCCTCGGGCAGGTAGCCGAGGCGCTTGCGGACCTCCAACGAATGCTCGAAAACGTCGTGTCCCGCGACCGTGGCTGTTCCGGCGGTGGGGGCCAAAAAGCAGGTCAGCATCTTCATGGTTGTCGATTTTCCGGCCCCATTGGGACCAAGGAAACCGAGAACTTCGCCTTTGCGAACGTTGAACGTGACCCGGTCTACTGCCCGGATTTGGCCGTATTCCTTGGTCAGGTTCTCGACGCGAATCATCAGGTCCGACATCGTTTCCTCATTTTGTCGTGTGTGTTCCGGGGCGGCGTGCGGGGGGTTGCGACCGACAACCGTGCCCCTTCGTCGAATATTCCCGACCCGCTTGACCAAAGCCCCGCCGCGTGTCCGACGGGCTAACTACGATGCTGGTCCTCGGGTGTCAATAGCGAGGCCGGCGGCGCGCCCGGGACGCGGGGGGCCTCCCGCGCGCGGCGCGCCGAGCTTAGCAGTCTGAATCGGTGACCGAACTGCACGCGGTGGGGCAGCAGCCGTCTCGCTGCGTGCCCGAGCAGCGCAAGATGGGAACATGCGCGCAGGCCGCGGTGCAGGCGGTCGCCGATCCCACCAGCTCGTCGACCGTGCAGGGATCACCGTCGCTCTGGCAGCTGGTCTGGCAGGTCGATGCGGGATCACAGGTTTCTTGGGCCTGTACCTGGCCGTCGCCGCAAGAAGGGACACAATCGCTGTCGGACTCGCCAGTGCACCCCGCCGGGCAGCAGCGGTCGCCTCCTCCACATGCGGTGATGCCGACGTGAGAGCAGACCCAGGTGCAACTTTCGGCCGCCCCGTGAGCGAAGTCGAGCGTGCACGGATCGCCGTCGGTACAGGTGGAGGAACACGCGCCCGCGTGACCGGCGGTGATTCCGCGATCGCAGGTCTCCGGAAACTCAAGGATGCCGTTGCCGCAGCGGGGGGCGCAGTCGGAGTCGTTGGTGGCATTGCAGCCAGGAGCGCAACAGCCATCTCCGTCCACGCACGCGGCTATGGCCTGCCGAACGCAGCGCGCGTCGCAGGCCGTGGTGGCGTTGCGTTTCCAGGTGGCGCAGGTTTCGGGCGGCGGGCAGGCGGGCGAGCATGACGTCGGCGTGGTCCCGGTGTCGCAGGTCTCCCACGGGACCTCAACGATGCCATTGCCACAAGTAGCCGGGCAATCGGGGTCGACATTGGCGTCGGCGCCGGGGGGGCAACACCCGTCTCCGCGTCGGACCGCAGTTGTTGCCACAGACAAGCACCGCGCGTTGCAGGTATCCCCGTCAATCAAAAGGTCATCGGTGCAGGCAACGCCGTCCGAACAGCCGCGCGGACAGGCACCAGCACCTGTCGCTATCGCCGTGTCGCAGGTCTCTCCGATATCCACCTTTCCGTTTCCGCAGGTGGCCGAGCAGTCGGGATCACTGGCCTGGGTGCACCCCCGCGGACAGCAGCCATCCGAGGTGGGGGAACAGGCCGTGACCGGGGTCGGCACACATGCGACCGAACATTTGGCGGGCGATCCCTGCATGACGATCCGGATGCACGCCCCNNCCGGTGTCACAGGTCTCGCCGGCCTCGACGACACCGTTGCCACACGTCGCGGGGCAGTCCGAGTCGATGCTGCGACTCAATCCGGCGCCGGGGCAACATCCGTCGCCGGGAATGGGCGTGTCGATCACCTTGTGCGTGCACGTGGTCTGACATCCGGACCCGACCAACATATCGAGGGTACACGCCGACCCATCGTCGCAACTGGTCACCGTCGGACAGGCTCCGGTCCCCGAACCAATCCCGGTGTCGCACGTCTCACCTGGCTCCTCGATGCCGTTGCCGCATGACGCGGGACAATCGCTGTCGGTTGTCGCGTCCGCAGCCAGGGGACAACACCCGTCGCCGGCGACAGTCAGCACGATCGGGGCGTGCACGCACCGCGCGGAGCAAGTCGCATCCGAGATCAACTCGTCGGTCGTGCAAGGGTCCTGGTCGTCGCACGCAGGGGGAGCGTTCGGGCAGGCTCCCGGGCCGGAAAGGATCGCGGTATCGCAGGCTTCGCCCGGATCGACACGAGAATTCCCACAGTTCGGCGAGCAATCCGTGTCCGTCCCATGTTCCGCCTGCGCGGGACAGCAGCCGTCTCCGGGAGTGTTGGCCGTGATCGCCTCGTGTTCGCACGAGGTCGAGCACCGATCCCCGACCCGCTGGTCACGCGTACAGGCGATGCCGTCGTCGCAGCTCGTCGGGCACGTCCCCGGAAACTCGGCGGCGCGAGCGATGTCGCAGGTCTCCCCGGGATCGATGCGTCCGTTTCCGCAGGTCGGACTGACCCCCGCCAGAATATCCGGGCCCGCGTCGGACGCGTCATCGGTGTTCGCGTCCGCCCCCGCGTCGGCCCCACCGTCAGCGCCCGCCCGGGAGCACACCAGGCTGTCGCAGTGCAGATCCACGATGACCACCGCACGGGTGGGTAGAGTGGCCGTGGTGGTTCCACTGGCCACCATCGTTTGGGAGATATCAAAGGCCGTCGCCTCGATGGTCGCTTCGCCGAACGAGAGGCTGGTGACGTTCAGCCGGACGGCCGCCGGCAGGGCCACGGGGGCGCCTGGGGATGTCGAGGCGCTGGCGGAGACCAGGCGGTCGTTCTTCGACGCCGAAACCACGATCCGCACGATCGCGGGTAGGTCATCGCCGGGCGTCGCTCTCACCGTCACCTCCACCGTGTCCCGCCGATCCTGGCAGCCGCCACCCCCGACGCTCCCCGTGATCCAAACTGCCAGGCTGAGCGCGATGCGCGCGGCCGCCGATCCTCTGCGAGCCAGCAGACTCGGGCGCCTTCGGCCCCGCAAGGGGCCTCGGAAAGCCCCCTGCGTGACCCCCGCAGAATTGTTTAACGTGGGGGCCGGTCCAGCAAAGCTGGA
>PMNO01000728.1 GCA_003161835.1 Myxococcales bacterium
CGGGAACTGGTGGCAGCGGAAATCCGGGCACCGGCGGAGCGGGTGGCGGAGGAATCGCGCGCGCGTGTGCGATCATGCCCCCACCTGGCGCGACCGCGGCGGACGTCATCTCTGACTTCGAGGACGGTTACGCCATCATGATCAAGCAGGGCGGTCGGACCGGATACTGGAGCACGTACAACAACGCGGCCGACCCGCAAAACCAGACCCCCGCGAAGCCGGTGGCTGCCATGGCCGACAAGGTTCCCGTCGAGCCAGCAGGAGTCTGCATGATGTCGGCGTTCCACTCGACCGCGACGGGACAGGACAACTACGTCGGGTTCAGCGCGCAATTCAAGCCAACCATGCCCTTGACCACCTCAAACGCTGCAGATCCGTATGACGTCAGCCAATTCGATGGAATCACCTTCCGGGCAAAGACCGGTGGAACACCCGCGACGCAGCCGGTATTCGTCGAGATCCTGACGAAAGAGACGCAACCGACGACGGCCGGCGGCACCGCGACGGTTCAGTCGATCGACCTGTACAACAACCGCGGTGTCATCGCGAATGTCAATTCGACCACCTTCCAGCAGTTTTTCGTTCCCTTCGGCGCGCTCATTCCCAGGTCACTGCCGTCGCCTGGAGCGGCTGGGTGCCCGGCCGCCGCCGGTGGCGGGCCCAAGTGCCAGGCCCCGGCGTTCAATCCCCTGAACGCTCTTTCGATTCAGTTCTCTTTCTACGGCCCGATGGACACGCCCGGTTTCCCCAATCCGAGCCCGGTTGGAAGCTACAACCTGTTCATCGACGACGTCGCGTTCTACAAGCGCGCGGCGCTGCCCACGGGAATGTCGGACATGCCCGCCCTTCCCAGCAGCGGAGGCATGCACCCGCTGCAGGCCAGCCCGTCCATCAACGCCCGCTGCACCAAGGCGGCGGGCGCCAACGGAAAGCTCATCGCAGTCGCCTATGACAACTGGAAGAAGCGATTCGTCGTCCCCGCCAGCGGCGGGTTCCGCATTCAGCGGCCGGAAAACAACAACGACACGGTGTCCGAAGGCATCGCGTACGGGATGCTGATCGCCGTCTACGTGGACGACAAGGCGCTCTTTGACGGCCTCTGGACGTACTGGAAGGCGAACTCGGCCACTTCCGATGGTCCTCTCATGACGTGGCAGGTGCCGGGCGGGCAAGGCACGGCGACCGACGCCGATGAGGATGCTGCGTTCGCGATGTTGATGGCGTCCAAGCAGTGGGGCGGCGGGTCCTACGCAGCCGACGCCGCCAGCCTCATGCAAGCAGTGCTCGCACACGACATGTCGGGCACGTTTATCAAGGGTGGCAGCAATTACTCGGCGAGCCAGCCCACGAACCCATCCTATTTCGCTCCGGCTTTCTATCGTACCTTTGCCCGGGCAGATGCCGCCAACGCGGGCGCTTGGAACGGTCTGGCGAATGGGACCTATACGCTTCTCGGCAGCATCAGCGGAACGAGCAGCAACGGTCTTTACGCCGCTTGGTGTGGCAACAACTGCAGCGCGATTGCGACGAACTCGGGATCTGCCAATCCGGGCGAAGACGTCCTGTACCAGTACGATGCGCATCGCATTCCATGGCGAATTGGAACGGACTACTGCTGGAACGGGACTGCGGCGGCCAAGACCTACGTGGACAAGACGAGCGCCTTCTTCAGCTCTGCGAGCCGCGGCGGCGGTGGTGTCGGNNGAGATCAACGACAGGGCGGCGGCGGCTACCAATCCTCCGACCAAGAGCGCGTATTCCTACTACAACGCCACGGTGGGTCTGCTCATGTTGCTGACCATGAACGGCAACCTCCAAGACTGGACCCAATAGCCATGTCCCGGACGACCCGCCGCCTTCTTATTGCGTCCATCGGAGCGATGGCCCTAGCCTCGTGCAAGTCATCGGACAGTCCAGCGGGCGCCGGAGACGGTGGAAAGCTGCCGGAGGGCTGCACCGCGAATGCGGACGATCTCATCTCAGACTTCAAGGCCGACAACTCCCTCCATGCAGCGGATGGCCGCCAGGGCGGTTGGTACACGTACGGCGACAACCTGGGCCACTTCGCCACCCCAACGGGTTATGACATCGATCCCTCCGTGGGAGGGCCGTGTTCGGGCGCTGGCTCCCTGCATGTGAAGGGCACCGGTTTTGGGGATTGGGGTGCAGCGACAGGCGCCGACTTCAAACCGCGCGCGGCAGCCACGGACGGGGGAATCTCGTCGAAGATGACGTACGATGCGAGCAAGTACAAAGGAATCGCCCTGTGGATCCGTTCTGCGGGTCCGCTGGAGGGCGTCCAGGTGGGCTTNNAACGTCCAGGTGAGCTTCCCCGACCTCTACACCGACGGAGCGGCGCCTCTGCACCCGATGATGGATTCTTTCGATGCCACCAACACCTGCGCCGCCTGCAGTTGCATCTACAGTGCAGGTTCGTGGCAGAACTGTAGCCCCTATCTTGTCCAGTTCGGCAAGAAGGGCGATGGTGGCGCCGCGACCGCGTTCACAAAGTACATGGATATCCAGATCGACACGACTTGGCGTCGGATCGAGATCCTTTTCGCCGACACGAGGCAGGATCCTGGAAACCTAGGGTACAAGGCTCCGGGAGATAAGATTGCGATAGATAAACTCACCGCGATGGCGCTACAGGTGAATCCGAATTACGACGCCATGCCCAAGATGGCCCGCGACTTCGAAATCTGGATCGACGACGTAGCATTTGTTCGTTAGTGCGGTCCGCAGTGCGGTCCGCCACAATACAACTGACGCTCCACCAGCGGCTGCGCGAAGCTCAGGCCGACGTNNCGCGGCGGTGCTGGCGCTGGTGGTTCCCAGGGTCGCCAAAGCCCGCAACACGCGATCGGCCGTCGGCAACGCGCACCGCATGTCCGGCACCACGATCGGCGTCTTCAGAATCAAAGCCAGCGACGGACCCACCGGAGCGTTTGTCCCATTGCCGGACGCCCCCGACTCGCCCGATTCGCGGCGCACCTCGCCCGCGTCACCCAGCAGATTGCGCATGCGGTGGCAAAGGACGTCCAGCACCGCCTGATGTCGATGCGCGACGAACGGAAAGCCATACACGCTCCGAAAGAAAACTTCCCGCGTCGTTCCCGTCTCCCCCGCCAGCGCGAGGGCGGCGATCCCCGTTTCGGTGCGCACACCACCCGCGACGGCCTTGACGGAATCGCGCGCCAGCAGCCGCGCCTCCGGAACGAACGCCAGCCCGGGACGCAAGAATCGCCGGCCGGGCGATTTGGGTCGGGCCACCACGAATGCAGTCGCGCCCTCGGTCTCGGAGCCGGACCCCTGCGGTATGCCCACGCCGTGCAATCCACACGGTATGGTCGCCGTCTCGCCCCGGCTCCAGGGCAACGCCGATTCGGGAATCGCCTCCCGCATCGGATCGAGCGCCGCCAGCAGCGTCTGCACCTCCCGCTGCAGGTCGGGCCAGACCGCCGCGGATTTTTCCAGCGCGGCGGCGGCCCGCAGGAACACAGCCCGGTCGCCTCCCCGCGCGGCTGCGATCAGAGAAGCCAGGTTTCGCTGCGCGACCATGGCCGGCGCGTCCCTCAAGGACGATCCGGGATCCTCCTTGAGGGCGCCCTCGCCTCCGCCAAGCAACATCTCCCACCCGATCCATCCCGACCAGGCCGGCGGCGCCACCCGCAACAGGGCCGCCAAGATATGCAGCGCCAAGTGTGGCCGACCGCTGTAGCGGCGGACCCGCGCCAGGGTCACGTTGGCCAGATACTCGAGCTGAGGCAGCGCCTCCGACTGCGCCATGCGCGAGGCGCGACGGGCCATGTCCACGGCTTCATCGATCGACCCGGACGATAGGGCCAGCAGCGTCCGCAGAACCGTGCTCTCGATGACTTGAGGCGCCGCCCTCTGCCGAGAGGCTTCGTCAAAAAGGGCCTTGGCCTCGATTTCCTGGCCCGCGGTGTCGCCGAGCAGTAGCCGCTGCCATAGACGCGCGGACCACAGTGCAACGTCGCGCACGCCGCTGTCGGGCACCGTTGGCGCAGCGGGCTCGGCGCTCTTTTCGCTTGCACCACGGGCGGGCGCGTCCCGCGGCTTGGCCGGCGCCGCCGCCGGCTCGGGGGCTTTATCCAGGGCCGCATGAACGTCTATCCAGACCCCCAGCTGGGTTACGTCGAAGGTCCGGATGCAGGCGCGCTCCATGACCGCGCACGCGCGCGCGGCGATCTGTCTGATCGGTTCTGGATGTTCGACGAAACGCCGCGCCTCCTGTGGATCGGGCGCACTCACCGCGGCCGGGTCGAAAGACCAGCGGATGGCGCGCAAGGCCAGAGTCCAGACTTGTGGGTGTGGGCCTGACATGGTCCCGAGGCGAACCAATAAGGGATCGACGCCCCGGAAATTTCCGTGCTCTCCTGCGACGAAACTAATTCGCGCAGCTGCGGTAAGGACCTCGTCAACGTTGGTCATACACGGGCTCGGGCTGGAAACCGGTATAATGGGGAGGTGAGTGTGGGTTCCCCGGCTGCGGCATCTCCGCTGACGCCATCATACACCCGCGTTACCACAATCGCCCAAGGTGGGATGGGGTACGTCGAACTGGTCTTCCGTCGCGAAGGTCGGTTTTTGCGATGGTGCGCCCGGAAGCGCCTGCACGAACAGTACAGAAGCGATCCGACGTTTCGTTCGATGTTCATGGACGAGGCGCGATTGGCCGGGCTCGTCCGTCATCCGAACGCCGTCGGTGTGCTCGACGTAGGCGTCGACGACGACGGTCCGTTCTTGATCATGGACTTCGTCGAGGGCATTTCGTTGTCTCGACTGATAGCGGACGCGGTGGGCGCGGGGCGGGAGATTCCCATGCAGGTCGCGGTGCGGATCTGCATGGATGCCGCGCAGGGATTGCACGCGGCGCACGAGGTCCGCGCGGAGGATGGCACTGTGCTTCGCCTGGTTCATCGGGATGTGTCTCCGCAAAATATTCTGATCGGGTTCGATGGGACCGTTCGGGTGACGGACTTTGGTATCGCAAAAGCACTGGGCAACGCCAGTCGAACCAGCGCCGGGGTCCTCAAGGGCAACATGGGATATCTGGCCCCCGAGCAGTTGCGGTTCGAGGAGCCCGACCGGCG
>PMNO01000368.1 GCA_003161835.1 Myxococcales bacterium
GCCTACACGCACTACTGCCGCGCCTGTCACGGCGATCGCGGCGATGGCGCGGGGAACTCGGCCCGGGGCCTGCTGCCCCCTCCGCGTGACTTGCGCCTGGGCGTGTACAAGTTCGCCGCCGTGGCGGCCGGCCAGCTCCCCAACGACACCGATTTTCGCCGCATCATCAAGGGCGGTCTGCACGGCACGGCCATGCTGGCGTGGGACATCCCCGACGCGCAGCTGGATGACCTGATTCAGTACATCAAGTCATTTTCGCCGCGGTGGCGAACCGAAAAGCCGGGTGCGCCTATCGTGCTGGCGCCCGATCCCTGNNTTCGCAAAAGAACTCACGGGAATGCGGGTCGCGGAATTTCGCGCCGACCTGTACGCCCCCGTTCCGAAGCCCAGTGACTATGGGGTATCGATCCTCCCCACCGACTTTACGTTCAACCAGCTGCGCGCGGGTGACACCGCCGCCGACATTGCCCGCGCGATCGCCGCGGGCATCGGTGGCACGGCGATGCCCACCTGGAAGGACGTCCTGCCCGATGCCGATCTGTGGGCGATGGCCCACTACGTTCGATCGCTGGTCCTGATGCGGGACACACGGGAGAGCGAAGCCCTCCGCGAGCGGTTGGTGACGCAACCACCGTGGACGCCACCGGCGTTGGCGGAAGTGGATGCAGGCGCGGCGGCGGACGCGGGAAACGATATCGACGGCGCCTCGCGCTGAGCCTAGCCGTCGATTGGCTCGTCGCCATCGCCGCCCTCGAGCCAGCTCGGGTCGGCGATCGACTCGTCCGCGGTTCGGTATAGCCACAGGCTGTACATTCCCGCGAAGATGGCCGGATTCAGCAATTCCATCTGGTGCCAATGCGCGAGATTCGTGGCGGCGGGATCGGCGGGAAATCGTTCACGATAGGCCGCCATGTGGACCGGACTCTTGATGTCCACGCGACACACCGACAGACCAAGGGTGCGCGCCATTTCGGCGATCTGGGGCAACGTGAAGGTCTGTTCCTGAACGTGGAAAACGAGATCCCGACAGGGCGACACCGCGTAGAAATCATACGATCGGAGCAGCCACGCGCGAACGGGATCGGTGTGGGGCCGCGCGATGACCGCCGCCCGAAAATCCCGAATCCCCGACGCGGTCGGCGGAAAGCCGGCTGCCTTGATCCACGCGCGCGCCTCGACGATCGGAGCCCGGGCAATGCGGCTGTACAGGGCGACGCGCAAGATCCCACCCGGGCGTAGAACGCCCAGGAGCGCGCGCAATCCCGCCTGCGGATCCCGCATGTGGTGCAGCACGCCCGAAGCCACAATCAAGTCGTAGTTCCGCTTCAATCGGCTGCTCTTGCCGATGTTCAAGATGTCTGCCTGCGCAAAGAACAGATTGCCGATCCCCATGCGACGCGCCTGACGAACGCCGTAAGCCAGGCTGGCCCGGCTCAGGTCGATCGCGTCCACGCGGGCCGCCGGGAAATTCAAGGCGGCGTCGGCCGCGTCGCGCCCGGTTCCGCATCCCGCCACCAAGATGCTCCTCTTCCGAGCACCGCCGCCCGCCCCTGACCCGCGAGTCGCGTCGCCACCCACCGTCGTCCACCGGGGATAGGGATTCTCTTCATATTGCCCCTGCACCGCGCGCGAGACCTCGTCCGTGATGGGACCGAGGGTGGGAATCGTCGACCGCAGAGCCTGCTCCTCCAAGGGTTCCAGAATCAGCGTTCGCATCAAGTCGCGATAGCCGGGATCATCCGACAGACCCGACAGCTCCGTGGCCCGTTCATGCTTCCACAACGGCTCGTAACACCCCAGCAACGCAACGGCTTCGGGAGTCGAAAGCCCATCCCGCCCCAGCCCGCTGGCGTCCTCCACGGTGGCGAAGACGTATTCAGTGAAGAAGCAAGTCCGCGCCAGGGTACCGAGCAGTGGCAGAAAACCATTCAGTTCGGAACGATTTTCGTGGAACCACCGTCTGACGAAGGTCAGGCCCCGTTCGATCGACACGTCGGCCGCCCAAAAGCGCTCCAGTCCACGCCGCAACAGCTGTCCGTCCTGAATCGCGAAGAGCAACCTCGGTGTCCGCGCGAGCCGTGCGCGGAACGACGGGTAGTCGGTGGCGCCATCGAACAGGGCGAGATAGTCCGCCGCCTCCGGGTCAACCCGAAGAAGACTGAGCCACGCCCTGTGCATCAGGCTGTGCGTCAACGTGTCGTCGGCCAGGCACGCCAGCATCGCGCGCTTGGACTCCGGGCTGAAGCTGGCGAACAAGCGCGTCTGATAAAGCCCAACCAGCGTTGCCCGATGGTCGCGCGTGTCCGGATCCAGGAGTACGCAGTTTTCCAGCGGCTCGACCGCCTGCGCATATTGATTCAAGCGCAGCCGCATCCGTCCCAGCGCGGCGTGAAAACCCACGATCTGCGGGTGGGAGGCGCATCCGCGCAGTAGCAGAACCTCGGCGTCCGCCCAGCGCTCCGCCGCCATGCACACCACGCTGAGAATCATCAAGGCGGTAGGGTGATCGGGCGCGACGCCGAGTAGCGCGTGGCACAGGCCCTCGGCCTCGGCGACGCGGCCAACACTCAGAAGGTGCTCCGCTTCGCGNNGAGGTCATCTCGTCAGGGCGCCGATCCTTCAAAGCGCCACGAGATCGCAGCGGGCAAGGTACGAAGGAATCCTGGCACTCCTTGCACACATCTCGTGATAAGATGAGACACGGCCGCGCAGAGCTTCAGGCTACTTGGGGACTATTGGTGAAGGCTAATTCCGTACATGTGAGCGTGCGTCGTCCTATCGCATTTGTTTCCAGAGGTTAGCGAGTCGGT
>PMNO01000722.1:0-121 GCA_003161835.1 Myxococcales bacterium
GCGTTCCACAGGGTGTGGCTCTGGCCGTAGAACTGGTTCACGCCGCTGACGTTCAACGCGGGACCCGCGGCCAGTTCCACCGACGTCGCTGTTACGGGGGCCGCGCTCATGTTCCCAGGTA
>PMNO01000722.1:205-11997 GCA_003161835.1 Myxococcales bacterium
TCCATGTCGTGCTCTACGACCACTACGGTCCGCTCGCCCGCGAGCCTGCGCATGAGCTCGGCCGTTCGTTCCATCTCGGGTTGAGTCATGCCCGCCACCGGCTCGTCTATCAGTAGCACCTTCGGATCCAGAGCCAGGAGCATGCCTATCTCCAACCACTGCTTGTGGCCATGGGCCAGNNCCGATGGTCTCCAGCACCTGATCGATCCGCTCGCGCTCCGCCTTCGAGAGGCGGGCGAAGAGCGCGTGAAACACGCCGCGCTTGCCGGCCAGAGCCAGCTCGCAGTTCTCGTAGACCGTGTGCTGCGGAAAAACCGTGGGACGCTGAAATTTCCGTCCCACGCCCAGCTCGGCGATGCGGCATTCCGATAGCTTGGTCAGATCGTGCAGGCGGCTCTCCAGGTATACGGCGCCCTTTTGCGGCCTGGTCTTGCCCGTGATCACGTCCATCAACGTGGTCTTGCCGGCGCCGTTTGGGCCGATGATGCACCGGAGCTCGCCGTGGTCCAGAAGCAGGGTGACATTGTCGATGGCCTTGAACCCGTCGAAGCTGACCGTGAGCTCCTCCACCCACAGGGCCACGGGGGGCCGCGCGGCCGCGGCGGAAGGGGGATCATCCCCCGCGGAAACGACGCTGGCGACGCGCACCTCGGATGGGGATGGCGAGGTGGATGCGGGCGCGGGGGCCGTCACGACGTCACCCCTTCTTTCCCGACCACGGTGGGGCTAGGCGCACCCTCCGCGACCGTCGCGCGCTCGGCTACGCCGGCTGGCTTGCCGGAGGCGTCGCTGTCGCTGGTTCCGCTGCCCGCGCTCTGGCTCGCGCGTTGGTTTCGCAGGCGGCGCCAGAGGGCTGCCAGCCCCACAACTCCTTGGGGCAGGAAGAGAGTCACCACGACAAACAGGGTGCCGAGCACGTACAACCAGGCCGAGGGAAAGGCCGCCGTCAGCCAGCTCTTGCCCCCGTTCAACAAGAGCGCTCCGATCAAGGGCCCGGCCAGCGTCCCGCGTCCACCCACGGCGACCCAAATCGCGAGCTCGATGGAGTTCGAAGGCTGCATTTCACTGGGGTTGATGATTCCCACTTGCGGAACGTAGAGGGCACCGGCCACGGCGCACAGAACGGCCGATAGGGTCCACACGAACAGCTTGTATCGCGTGGATTCGTAGCCGCAGAAGCGGACTTTCAGCTCGGCATCGCGAATGGCGGTGAGGACCCGCCCGAGCTTGCTTTGAACCACGAAGCGGCACAGGAGATAGGTGGCGATCAACGCGAACGCCGTGATCACGTAGAGCGCCAGCTTCGTGGACGGTGCTTGCAGGGGCCAGCCCAGGAGCCGCTTGAAGTCGGTGAGACCGTTGTTGCCCCCGAAGCCAGCCGCGTTCTGGAAGAAGAACAGCATGGCGGCATAGGTCAACGCCTGGGTGACAATTGAAAGGTACACCCCCTTGATGCGCGACCGGAAGGCGAACCACCCGAAGACCAGCGCCAGCAAGCCGGGCGCGATCACGACCATGGCCATCGCAAAGGGAAAATGATTGAAGCCCTGCCAGTACCAGGGCAGCTGTTTCCAATCCAGAAAAACCATGAAGTCGGGCAGGGCGCTCCGGTACACGCCTTCGCCCTGGATCGAGCGCATCAGATACATCCCCATGCTGTATCCGCCGAGCGAGAAGAACAACGCGTGGCCCAAGCTGAGGATCCCCGTGTACCCCCAGACCAGATCCATCGCCATGGCCGCCATGCCGAAGCACAAGAACTTTCCCAGGAGGGGAATCAGATAGTCCGGCAGCGCCAAGGGAAACGACTTGGGCAAGAGGTTGAGCAGCGGCACCACGCCGGCCACGAGAACACTGGCAATCCCCAGGGTGATCCAACCGCGACGCCCGTGAAGCTGGAACAAGCGCGACATCGGTCCCTTCACGCCTCGCTGCGTCCCTTCAGCGCGAACAAGCCCTGCGGCCGCCGCTGAATGAACAGAATCACGAAGACCAAGATCAGAATCTTGCCCAGCACGGCACCCGCCGCCGGTTCGATCAATTTGTTGACGATGCCCAGCCCCAGCGCCGCGACGACCGCGCCCGCCAGGCGGCCCACCCCACCCAGCACCACGACCATGAATGAATCGATGATGTACCCCTGTCCGAGCTCCGGACCGACGTTCCCCAGCTGCGACAAGGCCACCCCGCCCAGACCCGCGATTCCCGACCCAAGTCCGAACATCCAGGCGTCCAGCCGTCGAGTGGGGATTCCCACGCAGGCGGCCATGCCGCGGTTCTGCGTCATCGCGCGCACGTTCAGGCCGATGCGCGTCCGGTACAAGAGGACCCATACGCCCCCGGCCACGGCGATGACGAAGGCCACGACTCCAATCCGGTTGTAAGGCAAGACCAGGCCGTGGGCGATCTCCACGCCGCCCGCCAGCCAGTCCGGATTGGCGACGGCGACATTCTGCGCACCAAAAACGGTTCGGACCGCCTGAATCAGAATCAGGCTGATGCCCCAGGTTGCCAGCAAGGTCTCGAGCGGTCGGCCATAGAGATGTCGGATGACGACCCGTTCGAGCAGGACACCCACGCCGAACGTAATCAGGAAGGCAACCGGAACAGCGGCGACCAGGTAGTAACGGAACAGTCCCGGCGCGTGACTCTGAAAAAACACCTGCACGGAGTAGGTGGCGTAGGCGCCCAGCATGAGCATCTCGCCGTGCGCCATGTTGATGACTCCGAGCAAGCCGAACGTGATGGCCAGCCCCAACGCGGCGAACAACAAGACGCTGGCCAGCGAAAACCCGTGCAACAAGCTTCCGACCAGGGTGATCATCCGCCGGCGCGTCATCACCGCGTCCAAGGCCTTTTGCGCGCCCGCACGGACCGAGGCGTCGGGTTCCATGGGTTTGCCGTCGGAACCTATGGCCAGCAGGCGCTGCAGGTCGCCGAGCGCCCCATCATTTCCGGATTTGTCGATCAGGTGCACGGCCGACAGCCGTGCGGCCGGATCGGTGCTCTGCAAATCTGCCCGGGCCACGGCCATGGCCAGCGCCGTCCGCACGCGACCATCGGTTTCGCGCGCGAGCGCCTTGTGAAGTAGAGCGGACGCCTCGTCGGAGCCGTCCTTCGAGAGTTGTTCGGCTGCGGCCAACCGCACCTCGGCTTGCGGTGACGCAAGCTGGAGGGACGCCAGAACCGGCATTGCCAANNTCGAGGGCAGGTATCGCGCGCGGATCGTTGAGCGTGGCGACCTGCTTGATGCTGGCTTCCATCTTCTCCTCGCCACCGGAGGCGAGGGCGTTGATGGCATCCTCGAGCGGTCCTGCCCAGGCCGAGCGCCCACCGCCGCCGAGGACCAGCGCGGCGAAGGCCGCCTGTGCCACCACCGCAATGACCCAAGAGCGCCTGCCGAGAATTGCTGCGATTGCCACGTGCTGAGTTGAACCTCCAACGAAGAAAGAAGAACGAGGGGAACGGGGAGGACCTTCACCCGGACCCCGGCGGCCGTGTGCGCCGCCGAGGCTCGGGGATTCGGGCTACTTGAACTTCGGCTCCATGCAGTTTCCGCAGGCCCACGGATAGGTCCAGTCGGCGACCTTCTTGGCGCTGTCGGGAATGAAGGGGCTCCAGGCATCAGCCCGAATTGGACCAGGGGTCTTCCACACCACGTGGAACTGGCCGTCGCCCTTGATCTCGCCGATGAAGACCGGCTTGTGCAGGTGGTGATTCTTGGCGTCGATGGGAATAGTGAACCCCGTCGGTGCCTTGAACGTCTGGCCGCCGATGGCCTGGCGGACCGCATCGACGTTGATGGTGTGGGCCTGCTCGGCGGCCTGTGCCCACATGTGAATCCCAATGTACGTCGCTTCCATCGGATCGTTGGTCACGCGCTTTTCGCCGCCGGGAAGGTTGTTCTTCTTCACGTACTCCATCCACTTGGCAATGAACGCCTTGTTTTCGGGCGTGTCGATCGACATGAAATAGTTCCATGCCGCCAGGTGGCCGACCAACGGTTTGGTGTCAATTCCGCGGAGTTCCTCTTCGCCGACGGAGAACGCGACCACCGGGATGTCGGTCGCCTTCAAACCTTGATTGGCCAGCTCTTTGTAGAAGGGGACGTTCGAATCGCCGTTGATCGTCGAGACGACCGCGGTGCGCTTGCCCGCCGCGAACTTCTTCACGTCGGCAACGATGGTCTGGTAGTCGCTATGTCCGAATGGCGTGTACTTTTCCAGGATGTCCTCGTCGGTCACGCCTTTCGAATGCAGGAAGTAACGCAAGATCTTGTTCGTGGTGCGCGGATAAACGTAGTCCGTACCCAGGAGCACCCAGCGCTTGGCGTTGCCACCCTTCTTGCTCATCAGGTATTCGACCGCCGGGATGGCCTGCTGGTTGGGCGCGGCGCCGGTGTAGAACACGTTGAACGACGATTCCTCGCCTTCGTACTGAACGGGGTAGAACAACAGACCGTTCAGCTCCTCGAACACCGGCAGCACCGATTTGCGGGAGACCGACGTCCAGCAACCGAACACCACCGCAACCTTCTGGTTCTGGATCAAATCGCGGGCCTTCTCGGCGAACAACGGCCAGTTGGACGCGGGATCAACCACCACCGCTTCCAGCTTTCGACCCAAGACGCCGCCCTTTTCGTTGATCTCGTCGATGGTCATCAGGGCCACGTCCTTGAGCGAGGTTTCGCTGATGGCCATGGTCCCCGACAGGGAGTGCAGGATGCCGATCTTGATCGGACCCTTGTCGTCGGCCGGTGCCGCAGCAGGGGCGGGCGCGGGAGCGGGGGCAGCCGGGGCCATGGGCGCGGCGGGTTTTGGTTCCTCCTTTTGACAGGCGGCCAGCGCGATGGATCCGAGCAGCAAGAGGCTCTTGAGTGAATGGCGACGTATCATCTGCCCCTCCGGGTTGTGGAATGCGTTATGCGTAGGTTTGAAATTCATTGTCTTGCGCTCAGTGCGGCAATTGGACGCCGAGGTGAATGGCTCTCGCGGCCGTGATCAGCATCGCGTTGCTCAGTAGTACCGCCCCCATACACAGCCCGAATCGCGCTATCCGTGTGAACCCCCTACTCGTCTCTTTCATGCTCGTCCTTGTTTTCCGTGATCACGTGGGCGCACCCGGGTGAAGCAGGTGCTTGTCACAGCAAACGTCATCGTTCGCAGACGATTCGGCGGGATCACGAATTCTTCGAATCGCGGTTGGTCCTGACTTGCGGCGACCATAGCGAGCCCGCATGAACACCATGTTTCGTGTCAACGCGTGTTTCGTAAATTCGTCAGCGACGATGTTTCAGCGAAAACAGGGCGAGGACGCTCACGTTACCGACGACAGGGACGGCCGCTCGGCGCGCCGAAAAACGCTAGCGGCTTTCGCGCAGAAACGCGCGCCAGCCACCGAATTTCGAAATGTCCCGCGCGCCCGCGAGGACATGCGGTTCGCATAGAAATCCGCTGACCGTCGTGCGGTCATTCAGCTCGATCTTGCCGATGCAGAGCGGCGCGGGGATGCGCGCCACGAATGCAGCGAAGGCGGCGGGCGGGAGGCTCCAGACCTCCACGTCGATGGCAGCGCCGCTGCCCGCGTCGTCTCCATGAGACGTTCGCAGGAGGCCCGGCTTCGGCGGCGTGGTGTCGGGCAGCGCGAACAAGCGATAGTGGGGCGCCGTCGTGCAAACGCGCAGGAGTTGGCCTCCGACGGAGGTCAACTGATGATTCAGGGGTTGGCCCGACAGGTGGGCGCCCACCACCGCGATCGCGATGGGGGCCGTCGGATCCGCTCCCTCACCACTTTGCGGCGGGGCCTCGGCCGGTGATGGCGATCGCGATGGCGGTGGCAGCGGCCAGACCGTGGCGCCGATGATCGTCGCTGTGGCGTGATGAAAACGTGAACCAAATCCCGCGAGGCGCGCATCGGCGCCCCAGGGTCCCAGCAGAGTCACGCCGGCCGGAAGATCGTCGCCGCGAAATCCGGCGGGTACCGCCAACGCCGAGAGATCCAGCAAATTGACAAACGTCGTGTAGATGCCGAGGGCCGCGTTGACGGCCAGCGGATCGCGTTCGACGGCCTCGATGGTGGGGAAGGTGGGGGCGGTGGGCAGGAGAAGAAAATCCATTGCCGACCACAAGTCGGCCACGCGGCGCCGCAGCAATCTTAGGCGCGCCTGGGCGGCGAAAACCGCGCGCGCCTCGTGGCGGGTCGCGCCCTCCAGAATCGTCCGCAGGGGGGCGAGCAGGGCATCCGGATGTTGCGCGAACAAGGTTCCCGCCGCTTCCAGCCGCTCGGCCACGAACGGGCCTTCGCAGAGCAGCGTGCCCGCCTCAAAAAATGGCTCCATGTCGATGTCGACCGGCGTCCCGCCGAGGTGCTCCCAGGCGCGGATGGCCTCATCGAATGCGGCGGCGGCCTGAGCGTCGCCGTGAAACACGCGATGCCGGGCCGCGGGAACGCCGAAACGGAAGGCGCGGGGTGTCGTCTGGGGCGCGAAGGCGACTGTGCTCGCGTTCGGGCGCGAGAACGGGTCCGTGGGATCGAACCCGCGAGAAATCTCGGCGACCCGCGCGGCATCCTCACAGGTGGCGGCAAACACCGAGACGCAGTCCAGCGACCGGCACGCGGGCACGACGCCGGTCGCGCTGATGACTCCGCGACTCGGTTTGAGCCCCACGATATTGTTGAACGCTGCGGGAATCCGTCCTGAGCCCGCCGTATCCGTGCCGAGCGCGAAGCTGACCTGACCGATGGCAACGGCCACCGCCGATCCCGAGCTGGAGCCACCGCTGATGAACTCGCGGTTGAACGGATTGCGTGGAATGCCGTACGGCGAGCGCACGCCGACCAGGCCCGTGGCGAACTGATCCAGATTCGTCTTGCCAACGACAATCGCGCCAGCGCTGACCAACCGATCCACGACCCGGGCCGACGCCGCCGGGGTATAGGCGAAAGCCGGACAGGCCGCCGTGGTCGGCAATCCCGCGACGTCGATGTTGTCCTTGACGGCGAAGGGTACGCCGTAAAGAGGCAGGGTCTCGCCGGCGCGCCGCCGCGCTTCGACCGCAGCCGCCGCACGCAACAAGGCGTCGGGTGGCGTCAGCGAAATCCAGACCCCGTCGTGATCCCGCTCGTCGATGTGCGCGCGAATCGCCGAAACCACTTCGGTGGGGGTGCGCGCGTCATCGCGGTAGCTGCGTGCCAGCGTGTCAAGGTCCAATGCTTCTCGCGCGGAGGATTGCCCTGTTGACATCCCGGCGCAGAATGCCCGAGGCGCGGGGCCCGCACAAGAGAGAGTCGCCCAACCTCCGGGCGCCGCCAGGTCAAGTTACGAAGAACGGCACAACCAGAAAAATAGCCGAAACCTGGCGTGCCCTATAAGCCCTGCATGATCAAATCTTCCCTTCGTCTCTCCCCCCTTCGTTCTCTTTGTTTCTCCGTAGTTGCGGGTGTGGCCGTGGCCGCTTCCGCCGTGTCGTCATCCGCCGTCGCGGCCGAACCGCTGACGGTTGGGTTCATCTATGTCGGCCCAAAAACCGACTATGGTTACAACCAGGCCCACGCTCAGGGTGCGGCCGTCATCGCGAAAATGCCGGGCGTCAAGATTCGCGAGGAGGAGATGGTTCCGGAAACCGTCGCCGTTCAGAAGACAATGGAAAGCATGATCAATCTGGACGGGGCGAAGCTGATCTTCCCCACCTCGTTCGGATATTTCGATCCGCACATCCTGAAGCTGGCGCAGAAGTACAAGAACGTGACGTTCCTGCATTGCGGCGGCATGTACACCGAAGGCAAGCACCCGACAAACGTCGGCAGCTATTTCGGTTACATCGACGAGGCGGAATACATTTCCGGAATCGTCGCCGGCCTGACCAGCAAGAGCGGCAAGCTGGGATTCATCGCCGCCAAGCCCATTCCTCAGGTGTTGCGGAATATCAATTCGTTCACGTTGGGCGCGCGCTCGGTCAATCCCAAGGTGACCACCACCGTCATCTTCACCGGCGATTGGTCGATGCCTGTCAAGGAGGCGGAGGCCGCCAACAGCCTGATTGATCAGGGCATCGATGTTTTGACCGCGCATGTCGATTCGCCCAAGACCATCGTCGAATTGGCCGAGCGGCGAGGCGCCATGGTCACCGGATATCACGCCAACCAGGCGACCCTGGCACCCAAGGGCTACTTGACCGGCGCCGAGTGGAACTGGGGCAAGGTCTACACGGACTACGTGAAGTGGATTCAGGCGGGCAAGACGTACCCGCACCTCCTGCGCGGCGGATTGAAGGATGGGTTCGTCAAGGTGTCGCCATATGGAAAGGCCGTTTCCGCGGAGACCAAGAAGAAAGCCGACGCGGCCAAGGCCAAGTTCATGGCCGGGACCATGGTCGTTTACAAAGGGCCCTTGATGGACAACACCGGCAAGGTGGTCATCGCCGCCGGGGTGGAGCACAAACAGACGGACATCGCGTTGGAGAGCATGGACTATCTGGTAGAGGGCGTGGTGGGGAAGACCCATTGATGGCCGATAGGCCCGCTTCCCCGCCCCTGGCATTGGCCGAGCCGTCGCTGGCCCGGGTGTGGGGTCGTTCGTTGACCTCGCTCCGGGTTCCCGCGGGCGCCTTCGTCGCCGCCATGCTGGCGTTTGGCGCGTTCATGGCGGTGGTCGGAAGGAATCCGCTGGCGATTTACCAGCAGATGTGGAGGGGGTCGTTCGGCACGTGGTTTTCATTCCAGAATACCTTGCTGCGCGCGGCGCCCCTGATGTTGACCGCCNNGGTGTGTCCATGCACGGTCATGGTCCCATGGCCGTGGCCGGGATGATGCTGGCCGTCGGCGCTGTTGCCGGGGGGATCTGGATCGGGATCGCTGGATTTCTGCGCGCATACCGGGGCGTGAATGAAACCATCGCGACGCTGCTGATGAACTATGTGGCGATTGCGCTGCTGAACCATTTCGTGGAAGGCCCGCTGCGCGATCCCGCCAGCCTCAACAAGCCTTCGACAACCCCGATCGGCGACGAGAACATGATCGGAAATATTCCCGGCTTGGACGCGCATTGGGGGCTCGCGTGGGGCCTGGGCGCGTGCCTCATCGGCTGGTTCCTCATGCATCGGACGCTGTTCGGGTTCGCCGCGCGTGTCGTCGGGGGCAACGTGCGTACCGCCTTGTTGAACGGATTGCCCGTCGCGCGCCTGATTGTCCTGACGACATTTCTGGCCGGAGCCTGCGCCGGTCTCGCCGGATCGCTGGAGGTGGCCGCGATTCACGGCACCGCCAACGCTTCGTTGGTGACGGGGTATGGGTACACGGGGGTCCTGGTGGCCTTCATCGCGCGGCAGAATCCGCTGGCGGTCATTCCCGTGGCCATCGTCATAGGCGGCATTGGTGCCAGCGGGGGGCTCTTGCAGCGGGCGTTTGGCTTGCCGGACGCGACGGTGAACGTCCTGCAGGGATTGTTGTTCATTTCGATCCTCCTGTCCGAGACGCTGCACGGCCGTGTCCGTAAGGCCAAACAGAGCAAGGCCGTCGCCCCGGCGGCACCGGCGGCTCCGGCCACGTCCACCCGCGAGCAACCGCTGGTGCTCACGTGAGCGCCAGCTCCGACGGCGTCGCCCTGGCGGTTCTGGGCGGTGCGATCCGCATCAGCACGCCCTTCTTGTTTGTGAGTCTGGGCGAATGCCTGACCGAAAAAAGCGGGCGGGTGAACCTTGGTCTGGAGGGAACCCTGGTCATGGGCGCCATGACCGGATATGGCGTCGCCTATCTCAGCCACTCGCCGTGGCTGGGTATCGTGGCCGCGGGGGTGGTGGGCGGAGTCTTGGGAGCGCTGCACGCCGTTCTTTGCGCGCGGCCCCGGGTCAACGATGTGGCGGTCGGCATCGCTCTGATGTTGTTCGGAGTGGGCCTGGCGTTCTTCATCGGCAAGCCGCTGATCGACGTCACGGCTCCTCACTTGCCGGCGCTGTCGTTGGGTTGGTGGAGCGATTCGCCCGCCTTGCGGTCAGCACTGCAGATCAACGCCCTGTTCGTGTTGGGATTGATTCTGACGGCCCTGGTCGTGGTGCTGTTGAAACGAACGCGCTGGGGTTTGGTGCTGCGGACGGTGGGGGAAAGCGCGGACGCGGCGCGGGCGATGGGATATGACGTGAACCGGGTCCGCCTCTTGGCCACCGTGGCCGGCGGTTTCCTCGGCGGCATCGGCGGATCGTTCCTGTCCCTCTACTATCCGGGCGGCTGGAGCGAGGGGCTGTCGAGCGGGCAGGGTCTCATGGCGGTGGCGCTGGTGATCTTCGCGCGCTGGGATCCGGTCCGCTGTCTGCTCGCCTCGCTGCTGTTCGGAGGCGCCAGCGCGCTCGGGCCCGCGTTGCAATCGGTGGGCGTGACGTCCGGGTACTATCTCTTCAATGCTGCGCCGTACATCTTGACCCTGACCATCATCGTGGCGACCAGCTCGCGTACCCGGGCGCTGGGCGGTCAGCCGGCTGAGTTGCGCGTGGCTCGATGATGCCGGCTGCGCTCGAACGCCGGACGCTAGCGGGTTTGCGAAATGCGGGTTTACGAAAGGAGATCCAGTCGAGATGAAGCCCACGGTCGTTTCTGCCGCATCGGACGCGTCAACCCTGGGGGAGGCCCGATTTGTCGCGGCGGACCCGTATCCTTGGCCGTGGAACGGTGATCTGCGGCCGCAGAACACGGCGCTCATCGTGATCGACATGCAGACAGATTTTTGTGGCCGAGGCGGCTACATCGATCTGCTCGGGTACGATATTTCGCTCACGCGGGCCTGCATCGAACCGATTCGTCGCTTGCTCGGGCGCATGCGCTCGGCCGGCTTCCAGATCATCCACACCCGCGAGGGACATCGCCCGGACCTGGCGGACCTTCCGGCGAACAAACGCTGGCGATCGCGGCAGACGCCCGGAAATCTGGGCGTGGGGATTGGCGACACGGGGCCGCTCGGACGCATTCTGGTGCGGGGAGAGCCGGGGTGGGACATCATCCCCGAGCTGGCGCCGCTGCCGGGGGAGCCGATCATCGACAAGCCTGGCAAAGGATCATTTTGCGCGACGGATCTGGATCTGATCCTGCGCCAACGGGGCATCGCGAACATCATCCTCACCGGAATTACCACTGATGTGTGCGTGCACACGACCATGCGCGAGGCCAACGATCGCGGATACGAGTGCCTGCTGGTCGAAGACTGCTGCGGCGCCACGGATCCAGGCAACCATACGGCGGCGCTCAAGATGGTGAAGATGCAGAACGGCGTTTTTGGGGCGGTGTCGACCTCCGACAAGCTGTTGGCGGTGTTGGCGTGACGTTGACCCTTGTGGGTTCGTCCAGTGGCTCACCGCCCGCGGCCGGAGCCGCGCCGCCGATCCCGGACGCGATCNNGTGTCGTTGCGTCTGCCGGCGGGATCGTTTCACGCGCTTCTGGGCGAAAATGGCGCCGGGAAGAGCACCCTGGTCAAGTGCATCATGGGCTACTACCGCGCCGACGCGGGCCACGTGTTGGTGCGCGGCACCGAGGCCAAGATCAAGAGCCCGCGCGATGCCGCGGCGCTTGGGATCGGGATGGTCTATCAGCACTTCACGCTGGTCGACAACATGACCGTGGCCGAAAATCTGGTCCTGGCGCGCCAGCATCACCCGTTTCTTTTCGACTGGCGGGCGGAACGTCGCGAGGTTGCGGCGTTCATGGAGCGGATGCCGTTTCGCCTCGACCCCGACGCGCCGGTTCGCACGCTGGCGGCCGGAGAGAAGCAGAAGCTGGAGATTCTGAAGCAGCTGTACCTGGGCAGCGC
>PMNO01000722.1:12117-12337 GCA_003161835.1 Myxococcales bacterium
CGCCCGCCATTCGGAACCTGTCGCTGACCGTGCGCGCCGGGGAAGTCGTCGGAATCGCCGGCGTGTCGGGTAACGGCCAGGAAGAGTTGGTCGAGGTGCTGGCGGGTCAGCGCGTGGCGCGGATGGGCGCGATCCGGGTGGGGGGCGCTTCGTTCCAGGCGCGCCGCTCCGAGATGCGTACCCAGAAAGTGCGCTGTCTTCCCGAAGAACCGCTGCGCAA
>PMNO01000712.1 GCA_003161835.1 Myxococcales bacterium
CCCGACCTGGTGCTGCTCGACATCTCGCTGCCGCGACGAAGTGGGATCTGGGTTCTGGAGAGATTGCGTGAAGCGGGTAACCACGTGCCCGTGATGGTGCTCTCGGCCCGTCAGGACGAATTCGACAAGGTGGCGGCGCTGCGCCTGGGCGCGGACGACTATGTCACCAAGCCTTTCGCCCTGGCGGAGCTGCTGGCAAGAATCGCAGCGTTGCTGCGGCGGGCCCGCCTGACGCGCACACCTCGACCGGCGTCGGCGTCGGGCGATCCGACCACCGTCACCGAAGGGGTCGCGCCAGACCTTGACCAGGCCGGCGAATCCCGACGGGGTCAGATCCTGCGTTTTGGCGACATCGTGGTCGACCTGGACACACGAACCGTGAGCCGGGCCGGCCAGCCCGTGAAATTCACGCATCGCGAATTCGAGCTTCTCAGGTTCTTTTGCCAGAGCGGTTGTCGCGTTTTTTCACGCGAGCAGTTGGTTCGCGAGGTCTGGGGATTGCAGCATGTGGGACAGGCCCGGACCGTCGACAATTTCGTGGCGCAACTGCGGGCCAAACTGGAAAAGGATCCGGACAACCCGAAGCACCTCTTGACTGTTCGCGGCACGGGCTATCGCTTCGTCATCGAGTGACTCGGGGGCCCCCCCTACCCTCGGTCCGCAGGAACCACAACGCGCGCCCCGCGACGATGGCCATCCAGGCCAGCATGAGCAACAAGGCGAGCCTTTGAAGCAGGGGCAGCGCGGGGACGACCACTCGGGGGTGGATGAGGTAGCTCCGGGCGTACAGAACCGAATCCAGCACGGACACCGAGACGGTCGCGGACGCAATCGCCACCAAGGCGCGGCTCCGCGCATACCGGACCGTCCCAACCAACGCCAAAAGCCCGGCGATCAAGGCCGGAACGAAGGACGTGAACACCGCCGCGACATGCAGCAAACCGCCGGCGACNNACCAGGAGCGCCACGCAAAACGCGCCCAGCGCCATCTGTGCGAAGACGGCGCCCTCGCGATTGGGACGGCCGTTCACGGCGACGTCGTTGGTCAAATCGCACAAGAAGTTGAACCAAAACGAGTGGCCGGCCGACACAGGATTCAGGGCGGTTCCCCCTGGGTAGCGGGCCATCGCCAGGATCAGGAGACAACTTCCGAGGGCAATGGCCGTCAAGACGGCCGCATGTCCGAACGCCGCGACTCGGCCTCCGGCTGTCATCCGCGTCCCTTCACGCGACCGGTATTACCCCGGTCAGAGCCGCAGCATCGTACGCGCCAGACGGGAGGGCCGCGCCGGGAGCATATTGCAGCACCAGCTTTCGGATGAACAACCAATGAATCATCACGCCCACGATGACGGCCAGGTGGAAGATTTCGTGGGGGCCCACCCAATTGCGAATGACCACTGGCTGGCGCACGGCCTCAAGCACCGCCCCCGCCGAGAAGAAAATCCCGGCATACCAGAGTGGACGTACGGCCCGAAAGCCGATCTGCCGGCCGAGCTTGACGATCGACACCAGGCCCGCCCAGCCGAGGCCGAGGTACAAGACCAGTCCCGGGACCCCCGAGAAGAATTTGAACCATAGAATTTGCAGCACAATTCCTGCCGCCGCATAGCCCCAGATGAGCGTGAGAACGCCGCTCCGCCAGAAACCGCGGCACATGACGCCGTGAACTGCTGTGAACGTTCCGGCGATCAAGAGCCAAATCGCAAAGTAGTCGACGTGCTGCATGAAGGCCCGGGCAGGCCCCCCGTGGTTGAGGGAATGGTAGGTGCCGCTGATTGCCAGCAGCGAGATGACGCAGACTGCATAGACGGCCAAGGCGATCATGCGCGCCGAGCTGCCTTTGCCCAAACGGATGAGGGGTATCGCAGCCAAACACGCCCCCGCGGCGGCAACCAGATGCGACAAAGAGCTGACGGGTTGGCAGAAGCCGGGGATTCCGTACAGGTGAGGCACAACCGGGGGCATGTGTCATTTTACCACGTGCGGTGAAAAGCGGCGCAGCGAAAAAGGCCTCAAACAAGGTTGTTCTTGCGCAGTCTCTCCACCGTGACGACACCGAAATTTCTACGCAGACGACACTCTCGTAGACCGTCGTCCGTTTGAGTCACCGACTGAGGTCATCCCGAACCGGCCGGAACTGCGAAACAACTTTCAGCGCCAGCAAGCGGCTGCTATGATAGTCGTCTGGCTCTCTCTTTTGGGTCGGAGCGTGCATGACACCAAGCGTGGTGTGCTGCACGACGGCCGGCATCGAAGAGGTGCGTCGAATCTGTACTGTATCCAGGAGGAACCGAGTGGAAACCAGCCAAGAACGACGGGCCAAGATCATCGCGCAACAGGCGGATCGGGATGCCGCGGCCCAGGCGACCGGAAAGACTCCTCGCCTTCCCAAATCGCGATCGAACTGGGCAGCCTCGGCTCCGGTCAACGGCCCACGCCGATCGTGGAAAACCAAGCCCACAAGCGGGTAGCTCCCGCCCGCCCCNNGCTCGCTGTCGCTACGAAGACGTGGCGGGCCGTGCCCGCGGCGCCGTTCGAAGGCCGCGAGAAATGCGTTGTCCGGCCAGGGTCTGCTTGGTTTCGTTGATGTAGGCAACCAGGATTGACTTCACGTTCTCAACGAACTTGACCTTGCCGGCGGCAATCTCGCGCAAGGCGGTGACCGCCGGCTTGTTGTCGCAACGCACCAGCGGTCGCGCTCCCTTCGCGAGTTGCCGTGCCCGATCCGCGGCGAGCACGATTAGCGCGAAACGGTTGGATTCGGTCCCCAAACAATCCTCTACGGTGATACGAGCCACTGGGCCTCCTGGAAGAAATAGGACTCACCAGGTCGTTACGCCGGTGGATTGTCGCAGGGAGCGACCGTGAATGCGGTTTATTCGTATGCTGCAACGACCCTGATTGCAAGCGAAGTCTGGCGGTTCCGGACGATTCTTGGCCGCGTAACCCGCGCCTACCGCGTCGCAAGATGGCGCGCCACGATTTGTTCCGCACCCCGCACGGAAGCCGCATAAAATCGGGCGCGCAACCGCAACCGAGCTGCTTCATCGAGATCACCAGGTTGCCCCAAGGTGCTCCGGCGACGGCTCGCGCCGTGAAAAGCAATGATCGCGGCCGCCACCGAGAGATTCAGGCTGCGGGTCATGCCGGTCATGGGAATGGCGAAGCGGGCGTCGGCCCCGGCCACCGCAACCGCGCTCAGCCCCGCGTGTTCGTTGCCGACCACGATCGCAACCGGACGACCGAAGTCCAGATCCGCGAGGGCAACGTCGGCGTCCGGGACGGCCGCGTACAAGGCAAAGCCCGCTCCGTTCAGCCACGCGCGTGCCGCCCCGAATGTCCGGTGCCGTTCGACATCGAGCCATTTTTCACATCCTTGGCTGACGTCTGACGAAAATTGGAACTTCTCGGCGGCCTCGACCACATGCACGGTCTGGATGCCGAAGGCCTCCGCGCTGCGCAGTACCGCGGCACCATTTTGCGGATCGTGGAGGTTCTCGATCAGCAGCGTCAGGCCCCCCAGACGAGCCGCTACCGTGGCCTCAATCCGCTCGCGGCGTCCTTCGGCCAGGAAAGGCTCCAGGGCCCGACAGACGATCGCCGGATCCACCACGTCCAAGTCAGACGACATCCCGATAGCTTTTACACGCCTTTGCCGTCTGTGGGCGATGGTGGTGTCCACGTGTCACGCTCGACTCACAAGCAACACCCAAATTTCTTGTCACGGGCGAACGGAAATCTTGGCGCCCTTCGCGATCGGCGATCGTCGGGCGTCCTTCGAGAAGAGCCGCCGGAGCTTGCCCACCGGAATGGGTCCCCCGTCCCCGGCGTCGCCGTCGTTGTCGATCGGAGCGTCGACATCGGGCGGCGTCTCCGGCTCGGGGCGGGCGGTGATCATCTTGACCCATTCCAGGCACTGCTTTTCGTTGAAGCCAGATTCGCGCCTGTCGAAGACCACCTTCTGGGCATTCGCCGTCGCGTAGGCGTCGTCGTCGATCCGCCCGCGTTCGTGCATCTTCGCCAAGATCCGGTGCACGTATCGGTCCCACTGTGAGGTCAGCGTTCCGTGGCAATACTGGACGTAGCGTCGTTTGGGACTGGGCAGGATCGACGAGAAAAACGCCCCTTCGAGCGGCGTCAGGTCCGAGGCGTTCTTGCCGAAATAGTGGCGCGCCGCGGGCCCAATTCCGTAAATGCGCGGGCCAAATTCGATGGCGTTGAAATAGAGTTCCAGGATTCTCTCCTTCGGGATCTCGTGTTCGAGGTACCAGACGAGGAAGAGTTCCTGCAGCTTGCGCGAGAGGGTCTTTTCCTGGCTGAGCAGCACGTTCTTCACCATTTGCATCGTGATGGACGAGGCCCCGCCGCGGAAGCCACCGCGCTGCAAGTTGCGTTTGAGCGCGGTCCGAAATTCGGAGGTGACCCAACCGCGATGTTTGAAAAATCCGTTGTCCTCCGTGGTCATGATCGCCGCGACCAAATTGGGAGAGATCTGCTCGTAGGGAACGAAATCCGGATTCTCCGGTCCGACGATGAATTCCATCTCCTCCGTGTCACCGGGCGCCAAGGCAGCCCCGCCGCGCGTGGGGGGGGCCTGCGGGACCTCGACAGATAGCGCCACCGAATCACCCGCAACCAATGCTTTGACCGCCGGAGGCGCCTTCAAGACCCGACAGCCATCGATCCCCACCTTGCCCTTCAGCTCCAGGGCTTCCAGATCCGCATAGTCCACTCGGGCGGTGATCTCCGCTCCGAACTGGCCCTGCAAAACGAACCCTTGCAGCCGAGGCGCCAGCGCGGGCGGCAAGCTTGCCAACGCCTGCGCGCACGGCAACGGCGGAACCTGCAACGTCAGTTCCAGGCGCGGCAAGAAGCCGAGCTTGTTCCCGTCGGAGAAGGTGAAGGTGCCGGGAGCCAATTCCACGAAGCCGCTGAGCTTGCCCCGGAGCTCGCCGATGCGCCCCTCCAAGCGATCGATCGCGACACGGCGGGATGCCGGAAACGCCGTGCCGCGCAGCACGAGCGCGAGATCTATTCCCCGCACGGGCTCGGACGCGAGCCCGCCATGTTCGAAACTGAGCCGGGCGACCTGCATGTCGCCTCCGAACCGGACGGCACCCTCGGCCCAGCTCACGTCGAACGCCGCGTCGACGGTGGTGTCGCCAGGGGAAAGCACGGTTTTGGGCAACACATCCGCGATCTCGGCCAGCGAAAAACGTTCCGCGCGCAACGATATCTGCCCCTCATGGGCGCCGGGATCCAGTCCGCCCCGGGCCGTCCACAGCGTCTCGCGCGCACCCCCGTAGCTGCCATCCAGATCGACGATCAGTTGCCTGACCAGCGACGGTTTCGCATGTTCCGGGCCCGAGGCGGGGTGAATCTTCCCGTGAATTCCAGTCAGGCTGAGGTTCGGCAGCGGAGTGGCAAATCCCCCCGCCACGGTCAGGGTGGGAAATCCGCGCGGGCGGGCACCATCAAGGGGCCCGGCGACCGTGATCGCCTGGGCCCCGAATCGCGGCCCCCGGCCCGAGCTTCCCAGCGCCAGAACGCCGTCGACGTCCTCGGCCCGCACATCCAGTCGTTCTCCGGGAAGGAACACCAGGCCGAGTCTCCCGATGTCGACGGACAGCCCCGTGGCGGCATCGTGCAACACCACGCGCGCATCCCGGAGCGTCACCGCGGGGAGGCGTACCGGAACCGAGCCCGGCCCGGATGGTGTGCCCCCGTCCTTGGGTCGGCGAACTGCGGCAAGGACGGCGGTCAGGTTGTCGGCGGGTCCGCCACGGCGCGCGTTCACGGTAACTCCGTCGATGTCCACGACGCCGCGTCGAAACAGGATCGCCGCGAAGGGCACCCGCATGCGACCCACGTGGACCAGCGGACCCGCGGACGCGACGGCGACGTCGCCGCCGGCACCCGCGGCGCCAATGTCCAGATCGTGGAAGGTGATCGCCAGGAGTCCGGCTCGGGCGCTCCGCACACGCACGGGAGTTCCCAGGCGCGCCTGAATTTTCCCCACCACGATCCGCGCGGCGATTTCCCCGCCCACGAAGGGGTAAACCAGGACCAAGCCCAGCAAACCCACAAGCAGGAGCAGACGGCCTCTTCGTTCCCCCAGCCACGCCCCACCGGCACCCGCAGAAACCCGCCGTCGGTCGAGCCGGTGGTCAGTCACCGAAACAATTTACCAGGCGCGGGGCCGCCTGGCTTGGCCGACCTGGTGGCGCGCCCCCAGGCGCTATGCCGCTTGCCGCGTCAACCCGGTGTCGGCGGAGGCCAGGGATTCGGCCAATCGCTGGCGGGCGTGGTGCAAACGCGACATGACCGTTCCGATGGGGCAACGGGCGATCTCCGCGATCGATTCGTAGGACTCGCCTTCCAGCTCGCGCAAGGAAAGGACCTGGCGATGCACCACGGACAGCCGGGCTATCCCGCCGCGCACCACAGCGCCCACCTGCGCGCGGGCCAGAGAACTTTCCGGGGTCTCGTCTGATACTGCCTCGGGCGTGCGACGTTCGTCCTCGTCCATCCCTTCGCTGTTCCGGACCACGACCGCCCCGGAACGGCGCGCCCGTAGATGATCGACAGCGGTGTTGACGACAATCCGATGCAACCAAGTCGTCAACGCGGCTCGACCCTCGAACTTCCCCACATACCGCCACACCTTGAGTAGCGCGTCCTGGACGACATCTTCCGCGTCGTCGCGATTTCGCACTATCTTGAGCGCCACCGCCGCCAACCGTGGACGCGCGGCTTCTAGAAGCGCCTCAAGGGCAACGCGATCGCCCGCGCGCAGGCGTTCCAGCAGATCGGGCCCCGACAGATCCGCCCCGTTGGAGTGAGGCGCTTCTGCATGGCCCGAATCCGTGCTCTTGCCCTGGGACCCGAAACTGATGGTTTTTGTCATGTTGATCGCCCTTCAACCAGCTCTTTTGCAAGGCCGGGACCGACGGGGTGGACGCTCCGGTCGCCGGCGACGGGTGGGCGAAATTCCCCGGGTCGGGATCAATCAGGAGCGTTTCCTCCTGCTAACATCGGGGAGGGTGACGGCGGCGACGCGACGCACGGCCCGGCCAGAACATCCATGGGCGAAGCAGCGAAAGACCAGACCCGGAACGAGCCGGGACCAACGCCCCTCGGCGAGCTAGAGCGGATTCGCGGCTTTCTGGATGCCGCCCGGCGCCGATTTTTGCTGCGCGATGCGCTGCGCTGGGGCTCCCTTGGCGGCGCCGCCCTTTTGATCATGGTGGTGTTCCTGGCGGCCACCGCGTCGGCGCTGGGTCCTGCGGCATTCTGGCGGCCCCTGACGTTTTTTCTGGGCGCGGTTTGCCTGGGGGTATCCGTGTTCGTGGGTGTTTGGCGTCCTGTTCGATCCGGGCGCGCGGATCCCACCGGTCGGCGTTTGGTCGGCCGCCTGCGCGGATCGTTGGGCGCGGGTGGTCTCGCAGGTGACATCGTCTCGGCGGTAGAACTGGGAGACCGCGGGACAGCCCCGACGACGGACACGGACCGTTTCGCCGAAGCGTCGGTCTCTCCCGTGTTGGTGCGAGCGTTCCAGGGCCGCGTGGCTGAGACGCTACAGCCACTCGATCCCGGTCGTCTGATCTCCCTCGGACCGGCCAAGCACGCTGGTTTGGTTTTGTTGGCGGCGGCGATCACGCTGGCCGCCGGCACCCGGCTGGCGCCAAATGCCATCGGGCGCGGATTGACGAATTTGTTTCGCCGTCCGAGCCATTTCGAAGGTGCCGCGGTTTCGGTGAAGCCGATCGTGGGAGACGTTCGCATCACGTACGACTATCCCGCCTACACGGGCCTCGGCCGCCGGACCATCGAGGGATCCACGGGTGACATCGTCGCCGTCAAGGGCACGCGCGTGAAGATCGAAACCACGCCTCTGCGAAGGTCGCGTCAGGCCCTGTTGCTGTTCGGCGAGTCCGGCGAGGCCGGCGAGCTTGCGGCCCGGCTGGTGAAGGGCACCCTGACCGCCCACCTGGCCTTGACCGATAGCGGCGTCTATCGGTTCTGGTTGCAGCCCCTGATCGGACGCGCGGTACGAGAGGAACGAGGCCACCGGCTGGAGGTTGAACCGGATCGACCACCGCGCGTCGAAATTCACGGTCCGGCCGACCGGCTGGAGCTGGCCGCCCCACGCCCGATCGAGATCGGATTTGCCGCCGATGACGACTACGGACTGGGTGCCGTCGACCTCGTGTTCCGGGTCGACGATGCTCCGGAGCAACGGCAACTTCTCAAAGACGCCCGTGGCGCCCGCCTGGCCCAGGGGCGCACGCTGTGGGATCCCGCCCCGCTGGGACTGTCCGCGGGAGCACGCATCGCATATCACATCGAAGCACGAGATCGTGACGAGGTCTCGGGCGCAAAAGTGGGAACGTCTCGGACGCTGTACGTGACCATCGCCCGCCCGCAAGAGAGCATCGACAATCGGTTGGACCGACAGCGCGAGGTACTGGAGGGTTTGACCGAAGATCTGGCCGAGCGCCTCGAAATGACGTTGCGGTCCAGTGCCCGCAGCGGCGAATCGTTGCCCGCCAGTGACGGGCCTCCAACCACCCTTGCGGCGATTCATGCGACCGAGGAGACCCACGTCGCCTTGCTCGGGCGCCTGGTGGACGATGACCGGCGTGAGGGCTCCCTGGGCAAGGGTCTACGCTCCGCGCTGGCCGGGATGGCCGATCGGCTGGGCAAGATGTTGCGTGCCGAGCGGGACGCGATGGCGACGGTGGACCGTGCCCCCACGTCACGCAGGGGCGATTCCCGGTTCTCCGGGGTCAGGGGGGACGCGCAGCGCGAAGCACATATCGGCGAGCTGGAAAAGGACGTTCTGCAACTGGACGATTTGATCGGACGCCAGCGCCTGGAGGATCTCGCGTCTATCGGGCGCGAGCTCACCGACGCCCACCGCCGCCTTCAGGATCTGTTGGGCCGCTATGCCGCGACCAAGGACGAGGCGCTGCGCCGCCAACTGGAACGTGAAGTCCGTGATCTCCGCGCGCGCATCGGTGAGCTGGCGCAGAAGATCGCCACTCTCAAGACCCGCAACGAGGTTCCCGATGAATGGCGGAACCTACCCGACACCAAGGATCTCGCCGACCGCGCCAAGAAGCTGGACGACTTGCTGGCCGAAGGTGATCCGGCGGCCCTGGCGCGGGCGCTGGAGGAGCTGGGCAAGGATCTGCGCAACGTGCGGCAGATGCTGGACAGCAACGCGGAGGGATTCGGTGCGGAGAGGTTTCCACAAGAAAACCGCGTCGTGGCCGAGCTGATGAAGAAGATCGGCGACCTCGAGGGTGATGAACGCACCCTCGCGGGCGAAACCCAAGCCCTATCGGACAAGCAAGAGGCCGAGACCGAAAAACGGCTCCGCGGCCAGCTGGCGGACTGGACCCGCAAGGAAAACGAAAAGGTGGAGCGTTTGCGCCACAAGCTGGCCCAGATCAAGACCGGCGATCCGGAAAGCGCGCTGTTCGAGGAGGTCGAAAGCGCGCGGGAAAATGCCCGCAGGCTAAAGCGGCTGTTTGCGGAGCGGGATCTCGCGGAGGCGAAAGAAGAAGCGGATCGCGCCGCAGCGAGCCTGGATCGCGCCACCGAACATCTGGACGAAAACGGAGGCCCGGGCAAGCCGGGCGAGACACCGCGATCGGATGCGGTCGCGGACCTGGGTGAGGCACGGGCGCTGGCGCAACAAATCTCGGACGATGTGCGCCAGCTTCTGCCCAAGGCTGAAGACACGCTGTCACCCGAGGAGCGAGCGCGGGGCCGCGCGCAAGCGGATCGTCAGGGCGCGATCGGGGATCGGACCGAGGACGCGGCCCGGGAGGCCGGCAAGCAGCTCGGCTCAACCCCAGGACTGGAACACGCGCAGCAGGATCTGCGTGCCGCCGCCGACCAGATGCGACAGGCGGCGGAGCACCTGCGCCAGAGCGCGGCCAAGCAGGCTGGTGGCGCGGAGCGCAATGCCGCCGAGCGCCTGGCGAAGTTGCGAGATGCGATGCAGGAAAGATCGACGGGCAGCGCCAGGAATCCGCGCGAGCCGGTTCGGATTCCCGGGGCGGATGAGTCGAGCGCCCCCCGCGCGTGGCGCCAGGAATTGCTGGACGCGATGAAAGAGAAAGCCCCCGAGCGGTTTCGCGACGATGTCCGGCGCTACTACGAGGAGCTCGTTCGATGAACGTCGCGCGCGCGACCCTGCTCCCGCTGATCCCGGCGATCTTGATCGGCATCGGCGCGACCTCGACCCCCGTGCTCGCAAGCGAAGCGCCCTTGATGTCGCCGATGCAGTCTTCGCCTGGCCCCGCCCCGGTGGAGGCACCTGCCACCGCATCCGGATCCGCACCCGCTGCGGCCGTCGTCCGGTCCACGGAACTCGGCAAGGCGGCCGAGCGTGATTTCGATGAATGGCGCTTCGCGCAGGGACGGGCGCGCCTGGCGCAGCTTGCGGCGCAGGATCCCAAATCGACCGAGGTCGCCTACCTGGAAGGATACGCGCGCTTTTTGGAAGGTGACTACGCCGGTGCCGTGACTACGCTGAATGCAGCGGCCAGGGCCGCGCCAGGCGACCCGACCGTCAAGGAACTGGGCGTCCTCGCGACCGCGGCCGGCGACACCATTCGGGACCACAAGGAGGCGCGTTCCACGCACTTCGTGGTCCGCTACCCGGTCGAGGACGCGGTGTTGGTACCGTATGCGCTCGAAGCCCTGGAGTCCGCCTACGACGCCCTCTCCGCGGACCTGGGTTTCAGCGCCGAGATGCCGGTGCGAATTGAATTTTACCGCAGCCCTTCGGATCTGGCGGTGGTCTCGTCGCTGTCGGCCGCGGAGGTGGCGCGCACGGGGACCATCGCGCTGTGCAAATGGGCGCGCCTCATGGTGACGACGCCGCGCGCGCTGTCCTACGGCTACCCTTGGCTGGACAGCATCAACCACGAACTGGTTCACTACGTCGTCTCGACCCTGACCCGCGACCGCGCGCCGGTCTGGCTGCAAGAAGGTATCGCCAAGTTTCTCGAGACCCGC
>PMNO01000664.1:0-161 GCA_003161835.1 Myxococcales bacterium
GGGCGAGGGGTACCACCAGGACGAAACCAACCGAGAGTCCCCTCGCTCGTTGCGCGCGCCTACCGCGCACGCCGCGCTCTTCGGCGTCGGAAAAGCTGGCCTGCCCCCAGGAGCAAGGGCCCGAGTCCAAGGCTGGGACCGTCAGCCCCGTCCAGGCTGCA
>PMNO01000664.1:172-5693 GCA_003161835.1 Myxococcales bacterium
GTGCCCCCGGTGCCCCCGGTGCTCCGGACACCTCCCGTTCCCGCGACCGATCCTCCCGTACCGATACGGCCGCCGCTTCCGCTGCCGCCGTTCACGCCCCCTGTCCCAACGGTCGCCATCGTGCCGCCGGCTCCGGTGGCGCCACCCATCGACGATATCCCACCGTCGGAGCTGGTCACCGGGGCACAGCTCGTCCCGTCGGGACCGGGAGCCGAAAATGGCGTAGCGTCGACGCACGTGTTGGCGCCCGTCGCGTTCGTCGTCACCGAGACGGTGGCCATCGTTGCGCTGATCGACATCAGCGTGATCGTCAAGCCCCCCGCGGGATCCGCATAGCTCTGTCCCACGGTCATCAACCCCGCGTTCGTCAGATCCGCGCGGCCCGATTCGGGGAGCATATCCAGCACGTACAAGTACGGGGCGGGGGCGTTGACGGTGGGGAGGCCCGCGCCGATCGAGATCACCACCATGGGCTTCAAGCTGGAATCGAATCCGATCGGCGCGCGCATTTCGAGGTAGTAGTTGCTGAGCATGGGACCCGTCCCCTGGCGATCGCCCTTCGCGGGGGCGGGACGCACCATGGGCGCCGCGATTTGCAAGAGCTGAGCACCATTGCAAGCGACCTCCTGGGGGACCAAATTGAACGTGCCCGACGTTCCCACCGAGACGACATTGCACTTGCCAATCCAGCCCTGGGCGTACTTGTGGTACGCGGACGGGTGATGCGCCCCGCCGCCCATGAAGCTCAACGTGCTGCCGTACTCGACGTGGGTACATTGACTCGTGTCGTTGAGGAAGGTCTTGGCGCCCGCGCAGATCATCGTCGGCTCGTGCGTCATGCCCAGATTGTGTCCCAGCTCCTGCGCCTGCCCGACGATGCCTTGAAACGAGTAGCTGGAATACGCGGCCGGCGTGGCCGGCGTTCCCTCATCGCCCCAGGTGCCGCAATTCGCTCCCGCGGGCAGGGGAATTCCGTAGTCCCAGAAGTAGTGGTCGTACTTCATCGGCAGGGCATCGATCAAGGATTGCACCGTCGCGCCATTTCCCGTCCGGTCTGATTTCGGCCCGCAGCAGGCGATCGTCAGGCAGTTCTTCACCGGCAGCGTGTACGGCCCGTAGATGTCCACCTGAAGTTGCTGGAGGCCGAATGAGATCTCGTTGTACATGCGGGTCAAGGACGTGCCCGGACCCATCACCAGGTTCGCGACGTTGGTCTTGTTGGGCGGACTCCCAATATCGAACAACAGGGCCGCGGCCGTGCGCGTTCGCTTGGGTTGAGTTCCGAGCAACGCGGAGACCCGGGGCGACGTCACGGTGTCGGCGCCCTGTTCCTGAAACCGGGTGCGGGTTGTCTCGGGATCGAGCTGACCTTGGTCCAGGGGATCGTTACAGCCGACCACAACTACCGCGCACAGCACGGAAAGCCGGACGAGGACGCGGCGCGGGGGCTGGCAGCGGCGGCTGGAACCCAAGCGGGATGGCTTGTCGATTTCGTCACTCTTCGGTTGATGGGGGAGCACGGGGTCCTCCTGACGTCGACAGTTGGGGGAAATTCTCAACCTCCGGGCGCCCAGGAAGGCACCGGATCGCGCGGAGTCAGCTCAAAGACCGGCCCTCCGGGAGGCGGCGCGGCGACGCAGCCCGGCCCAGATCGCGCCCACGACCATGAGCGCCAGCGGATTGACACCCGGCCGCGGCGTCGGTCCGACCTGGCATCCCGCAGCCGAAGTCGGGGCAGTCGCGTCGGCCAACCCCCCGACGACCGTCCCGGGGATCGCTGCGCTGGCCGCAAACGTGGTCACCTCCGACCGCCAATGAGCCATCGGCGCCGCGCAGATCGCCGGGACCTGCGCGTCACTCCCACACGAAATGACATTCGCCACCTGCGCGAAGGAGACCAATCGGCGAAACGATTCGCCGCCGTCGTCCGAGACGCTGACGTTGAACTCATTGTTCATCACGGCGCACGCAAAGAGGCGGCCCGCGTGAAAGTCGAGGCAGGTCACCCGCGTCAGGGCGCCGCTCGCGACGGGAACGAAGTGGTTGCCGTGATCGGTGGAGCGCCAAAGGCCCTCGGCCCCGCCCGCCCACACGGTGTCCCCTTCGGGAGATACAGCCAGGGCGTTGAATCCAAGCAGGGTGAGCGAGGTCGTAAACGTCCGGCCGCCGTCGTCACTCACGATGAGTCGTTCCGGTAGCTCAACGCTGGTGGCCTCAACATGAACGTAAAGCCGATCGGGATTCATGGGATCCACGGCCAGCACCCGCGCCTGCAGCTCCCACTCCTGGAGGGGAATCTGGACCTCTAGCGCGGTCGCGCCGCCATCGTCGGAGATCGAGAGCCGGTGGAGCAGGTGCGAATCCGCGGTGAGACCCACCCCCGTCCGGTAGACCCGCCGGGAATCCGACGGCGCCACGCGCACCCTCGTGTAGGGAATGGCGCTCGGCGCCAGCGGCAGCCAGGATGAGCTGACGTCATGACTGACGAAGAAGTTCGTGGGGGCATCGCTGCGGCCCGCCAACAAATACAGTGTCGCGGGCTGGGTCGGGTCGAGGGCGACATCGAAGGCCGGCATGCTCGCGATACCATCAGTGTGACCTTGCCACTGACAAAGATCGGGAGTCCCGGTCATCAAACCATTGGCGAAGGTCGCCACGAACACGGCCCCGCTGTCGACAACCGCCAGCGGGGCTTGTTCCGTCGCGGCAACGCCGATCGCCTCGTTGCACAGGAATTCATAACCAGAACCCTCAATGTTCTGCACGATCAGGCCGCGGTTGGTGCGAATGACGAGACGNNGATCACCTCCCCCAAGATCCCCGCCACCGCGACCATCGCTCTCATAGCCCCGTGCACCCGTTCTTGCGCAGGAACGATCCCGACGCCAGACCGCCATTGGGATACGCGAGAACGAAGTTGTAGCACATCTCTTGTTTGGTGCCCTGGCCGTAAAAGGCCGCCCCACCGTACTCGCACGTGGTCGTGAGAGTATCGCCAGGATTGATCACTTGCGGCGTCGTGTAGGAAACCTGAGACGCAAAGTCGAACGGCTCATCAATGAGCATGTCCGCCTTGCCGTTGGCGCGCGTGATGGACGTTGTGAGATGCCGTCCAAGCAGATGCATGTGCGGCGTCGACGAGATGATGGTCACTGGCACCTGGGTCGTCGGCTTGCAAACGCCGGTTGCCTTGCCCCCCGCCGGCAGCGCAATGCCTTCCGTCCCCAGCCAATGAATTCCGGCTTCGTTGGGACGAAGCTTCTTGGTCACGCATACCTTCACGCCACTTGCGTCGGGTTGCGCCGTCGTGCTCGTGTTGTTGTAGTGAATCTCCAGCGTGAACCCTTTTCCGGATACGTCCTGGCCCACATTCTTGGGAAGAGCCGAGCCCTGGCCACCCGGAGCCCAACCCGTGACCATTTGAGCGGAGGGGTGTGCGCCCGAGCAATCAACGTCGGCGCCATCGGTGACCGTGCCGGCGTCATTGTAAAGAATCCAGTGGTGAATGACCTTGTCGTTGTCGATCAGCGGCTTCCAATCCACCATGTGAACCTTGTCCGCGCCCCACGGCGGCGCAAAGCTGAAGCAATGATAGAGATCGGGAGTTGTCGGCACGTGGTAGGGCGATTTCTTGCTGGCTGGGTCGTGAGCGGTGAGGTCGTAGCAGGTGACATCTGGGTCCAACATCGCCACGGTGTCCGTGCTTCCGGTCGTTCCCGACGTTCCCCCGGATCCGGCGCCGCTCCCTGAACCGGTGGCCACTGCGCACGTGCCTGGCTTGGCCCCGGCATTGATCCAGGTGGTGAGGGTCGCCCTTTCGCTGCTTGTCAGTCGTGCCGCTGGAGCCTGTGGCATGGGATGAGCATCGTCGTTGATGCGCGCGATAACGGCCTGTCCGACGGTGGTCGAGGCATCCTTGGTTCGCTTGCCGAAGTCGGCCGCGACTGTCAACGACATGGGCGCTCCAAACTTGGGCGTCGTGCCGTGGCAGTCGCCGCAGCGCGACTGGAGAACCGACGCCACGTCGCACGGAAGGTCTGACGCCGCCACCGTGGAAATGGAACCCGCACCGCCCGTTCCCGTCCCTGGGCCGGCCACGGTGCCCGTGCCTGAACCTGTACCTGTGCCTGTGCCTCGGCTGCCCCCCGTGGAAGGGATGGGCGTGGGCGTGGAGGGGCCGAGGGATGGCTCTGGGGCGCTGCTCGCTGAGCAGCCTGCGGTGACCAGAGCAATGCGAGCCAAGAGCAGTGTCAAATTCAATGCGGCGGGTCGTTTCATCAATGAGCCTCCGGTGGGTGGGCGAAAAGGTTGCCCGGGTCTCCATTCACCAAAGCAACAAACGCACCACCCGCGAACGGACCACGCGCGTCGACACCACGCGCGACGGCGTGGCCAAAGCCTTGCAGTTGTGGAAAGCCACCCGCGCGTCGCAATGTCGACATGCGCCAATGGTTTAAAAGGAGCCCCAATGAGCGATCCGTCCAAAAATGGCGTCAATGAATCGTCCCGCATCCCGCGGTTCTATGAGCTTCCGATCGAGCATCGATGGGCAAGCTTGCTTGAACGTGGTGTGGTGACCGAAGACGAGCTGGCGCGCATGGCCTACGGTGGCCTCACGGCGCACGCGGCCGATGGATTGGTGGAGAACGCAGTGGGACTACACGCTCTGCCGCTCGGCCTCGGTCTCAATTTCAAGATCAATGGGCGCGATCATTTGGTGGCCATGGCCGTCGAGGAGCCGTCGGTGATCGCGGCGGCGTCCAACGCGGCCCGCATCATTCGAGGCGCCGGCGGGTTTCGGGCCGAAGCGGATCCACCCGTGATGACGGCCCAGATTGAGATTCGGGACGTGGAAGACACCGTTGCCGCCACGCGCGCCATCGAGGGCCAGGAAGCACGGTTGCTGGAGCAGGCGCGCGCCGTGGTGCCGCGGCTGGTGAAGCGGGGAGGAGGCCCGTGTTCCTTGCAGGTCAGGACCATCGACCACGGCAATCTGGTGGTGCATCTGCACGTGGACTGTCGGGATGCGATGGGCGCCAATCTCGTCAACACCATTGCGGAGGCCATGTCCGCGCCATTGTGCGCGCTGGCCAAAGGGCGTCCTGGGCTGCGCATTCTGACGAACCTGTCGGATCGGCGCTGTGTGCGGGTGGGCGCGCGCATTCCGTGTGGGCTCCTGGATTCGGAAGGCCGCTCCGGAGCCATCGTGGCTCAGGGGCTCGCGGCCGCGTCCCGGTTCGCCGACGCGAAGAGGAGAGCAACCTCCTGCCCGCGGGGGATCGTGACCCCGTGGAGCGCAATCTCCTCGAGGACCCAGCGCTCGAACATCGGCGCGGGCGTGTCGTAGCGAAGGAGCTCCTCCACCGCGGTCGGCACGAGCCCCGGGTCGGCCCGCAGCGCGGCGAGCGCGTCCGGATGGCGGAATAGCGTCCGCCATGCGTTCGCGGCCCCGTTCACGGAGGCTTCGTGCCCGGCGTTGAGGAGGAGAATCGCGGTTGCGATCAGCTCGTCCTCCGTGAGC
>PMNO01000237.1 GCA_003161835.1 Myxococcales bacterium
ATCTGGAGCGCCCGCCGATCCGCCGGCAGATCTGGCGGCGCCGGCGGTAGCGCGTCGGGGTTCGGCCGCGGCGCGCGGGGGGTGGCCCGTGTGCGTGCGCGTGTTGGCTCGTCGGCGGTCACCCCCAGCGTCGCCACGTCGCGGACTCCGCCCGTCGTCACGGAGCCCGAGCCTCGACAAGCGACGGCGCCAATCACCCAGACCGAGACAGCGGCGAGCAGGAACCGGCGACGGCGGAGAATCACGGTGCTGCGCACAAGTATGCGGGAAGACTTGCCAGGCGCGCAAAAAGACCCCATGGGGGTTTCGATGCGAAAATCTCGTCGTACACTCACGCGCATGAAACGCAACCTCGCGATGACAATCCTCCTGGCTCCACTGCTGGCCGGCGCGTTGGGCGGGTCGGCGGCCGCGACCGAGGTGGGCTATGGACGCAACCTCGGCCTGGGTTTCGAGCTCGGGAACCCCACCGGATTCGTCGGGAAATACTGGGTTGGTCGGACAAACGCCTGGGATTTCGGCGTGGGCGTCGATGGCTACTACGGAGGCGTTTGCAGCTACGACCAGCGTCTGTGCGACGGTCGATTCACGTTCAATGCCGACTATCTGTGGCAGTCCAATTTGGTCAAGAGCACGGCCCAGCTCGATTGGCACATCGGTGCCGGTGGCCGCCTCAACATTTCGCAATACAGCGGGCGCAGCTACGCCGCCGTGGGAGCGCGCATGCCCGTCGGTTTGGATCTGATGTTCAACAACCCGAACTTCATCGAAGTGTTTTTCGAGATCGCCCCCGTTCTCTATCTGGCGCCGAACGTGGGAAATCCGTTGGGGTTCGCCTTCGACGGAAATTTGGGCGTTCGTTTCTTCTTCTAGGGCGGCGGTCGTCGGCGAACGGGGCACACCCGTTCCGTGGCGCCGAAGCCGCGCTAGGCTTCGTCCAGTTCGGCGTCCGAGAGATCGAGCTCCGCCGTCCGGTCGCGCGCTGCGATCAGCACGGTGCCGATCGCCACCACCGGGGCGGCGGGGGTTTCGTCGCCTTCCGGGGGCGGGGGGGGGCTCTCGACGGCGCCCGCCTTGCGATTTTTCCAGCGCGCCAGTGCCCGTTCCAGGTCCTCGTACGGGATCATGTTGGATGAAACACTACAAGAGTCCGGGGCCGACGTCGACGGCTCGGGCCGGCCCGGTGCGGGCCGTGTGCGGGCAGGCAGCCGGCACACGACGCCTGGTCAATGGATGAGCTTCTTGTAGTGAATCCGATGCGGTTGATCGGCGGCGGCGCCCAGCCGTCGCCGGCGATCGGCCTCGTAATCCTGGTAGTTGCCNNGTGGCGATCCGGTCGAGGAACCACCGATCGTGGCTGATGACGACGGCGCAACCGGCGAATTGCAACAAGGCGTCTTCCAGTGCGCGCAAGGTATCCACGTCCAGATCATTGGTCGGCTCGTCCAGCAGGAGAACGTTCCCGGCCGATCGCAGCACCTTCGCCAGATGGACGCGATTGCGCTCCCCACCCGACAGATCCTTCACCCGCTTCTGCTGGTCGGTACCCCGAAAATTGAACCCCGACACGTACGCGCGGGCGTTCACCTTTCGCTTCCCGATCTCCAGGAACTCNNGCGATCTCGTCGAAGACCGACTTCTCCCCGTCCAGCGAGTCGCGGCTCTGGTCGACGTACGCGAACTTCACCGTCTCGCCGATACGCAAAGTTCCTTTGTCCGGCTTCTCCTGGTTGACCAACATGCGGAACATCGTGGTCTTGCCCGCGCCGTTCGGTCCAATCACCCCGACGATTCCTCCCCGGGGCAGGTTGAAAGATAGGTTCTCGATCAGCAGTCGGTCGCCAAATGACTTGGACAATCCTTCCGCCTTGACCACCAGATCGCCCAGGCGCGGTCCGGGAGGGATGCTGATCTCGGCGGATTCCTCGCGCTTTTGCGCCTCGTCGGCGAGCAGCTGTTCGTACGCCGCCAGACGCGCCTTGCTCTTGGCCTGGCGCGCGCGCGGCGAGGCCCGCACCCACTCCAGCTCGCGGGCCAGTGTCCGCTGTCGGGCCGACTCGGTCTTCTCTTCTCCCTCCAGCCGCTTGCGCTTCTGGTCCAGCCACGACGAATAGTTTCCTTCCCACGGAATACCTGCGCCGCGATCCAGCTCCAGGATCCAGCCAGCGACATTGTCCAGGAAGTACCGATCGTGGGTCACCGCGACGATCGTTCCCGGGTACTCGTGCAAGTGGTGCTCGAGCCACGCCACGCTCTCGGCGTCCAGATGGTTGGTCGGCTCGTCCAGTAGCAACAGATCCGGGCGCTGCAACAAGATTCGGCACAGCGCCACCCGGCGTCGTTCGCCACCCGACAGCTTGGTCACGTCGGCGTCCGCNNGGCAGGCGCAGCGCGTCCATCGCGATTTCCAGCGTCCGATCCAGGTCCCAGCCATTGGCAGCCTCGATCGCGTCCTGCAACTTGCCCTGTTCCTCGAGCAGCTTGTCCATCTCGCCCGGCTTCAGATCGGGATCGCCGAGCTTCATGTTGACCTCGTCGAACCGGTTCATCAGGTTCTTCGTGGCCGCGACCGCCTCCTCGACGTTCTGTTGAACGTTCTTGTTGGGATCGAGGCCCGGCTCCTGGGAGAGAAAACCGATCTTGATCCCGTCGGCGGCCTTGGCCTCGCCGAAGAAATCCTTGTCTACCCCGGCCATGATCCGCAACAAGGTCGACTTGCCGGAGCCATTGGCGCCCAGCACGCCGATCTTGGCCCCGGGGTAGAAGGACAAATAGATGCCTTTGAGCACCTCCTTGTTCGGCGGGTGAACGCGGCGGAGGTTCTGCATTGTGAAGATGTATTGGTGGGCCATGACGCGCGCATTCTAGCAGCGTCCGTTGACAGAGCCGCATGGGTTGTCTCATTCTGGCGTCGCGTATGCGCTCGCTGACCAGCCCCGCACCCTTGATCGCACTCGTGATGGCTGGCTGTGGGGGCGGTGGCGCCGCGGTGAAGCCCGACGCCGACGCCATCGTCGAACCCGAAGGGGGGGCCCCAACCTCCGACGGCGGTGACGCGGGCGTGAGCCTCAGTCACTGCCCGACCGCGCCCGACGTGCAGGGGCCGCCGCTGGCGCGGGTGCGATGGCAAGACGGGATCGCGTTCTGCATCGACAGCACCGAGGTCACGAACGCCGCCTATGCCGCGTTTCTCACGGCCGCCGTGTCGCCAACCACCCAGGGCGCGCGGTGCGGCTGGAACCAGACGTTCGTGCCCGAGACCAAAGCCACGAATGGTCCGCCCTGCCCGCCGTTTGATCCCGTGGGCCGGGCCAACTATCCCGTCGCCTGCGTCGACTGGTGTGACGCCGACGCCTACTGCCGCTGGGCGGGAAAGCACCTGTGTCAGAAACCGGGCGGCGGCTCGGTGGTTTCCAACGACGTNNGCGTGGGAGTGGCTGGACGACTGCCGCGAGCAATCAACCAAGGGAAATGAAGATGCCTGCGATACGCTGGGCGGCTCGTTTTCTTCGAGCGTGACCAATACGAGCTGCAGGGAAGCGGCTCCTTTTTTCCGCAACCAGGTGGCGGGCGACACCGGCTTCCGTTGTTGCGTCGATGCCCAGTTCTTCTAGTCCCTTTTCCTTGGCGTGACCCGTGACAGGCGTGACCGACCAGGCTGAGTCGACCGGGCGCGGCTCGGGCCCCCTGGTGGTGACCCGGGGCCTGGAGGTCGGTTACGAAGGCCGAGCGATCTTGCCGCCCATCGAGATCGAGATTGGACGGCGCGCGTTCTGGGCGGTGCTGGGTCCGAACGGCGCGGGCAAATCCACGTTCGTGCGCACGCTCCTCGGCCTTGATCGACCCGTGCGGGGAACGGTCACCCGCGCGCCCGATCT
>PMNO01000236.1 GCA_003161835.1 Myxococcales bacterium
CCGCCAGTGTCGGCGAGACCTCCATCAAGTCGGCGTTGTTGTCGAATCCAAACTCGGGCGCGTCGTTCAAAAACAGGAGGGCCGGCTGCTGGGTGGTCCCCAATAGATCGTGAACGGTATTGTTGTACTCGACCCGGTTGAGCTGACGCATGCTCACCCGACCCGGATCCTTGGGGGCGAGGACCACTGGGGCGCCGCCCGACCCGGTAGTCACAGGACCCGGCGTACCTGGCATCCCCGGACCCGAGCCGGTCCCGGGACTGTTGCCGGCGCCGGGCGCGGGACTGGTCGGGGAGCCGGATCCGCCGGTGCCGGAAGCGGGGCCAGGTCCAGAGCCGGTTCCGGCCTGACGCGGCTGCTTGCCCGGTTCCACACTTCCCACGCAGCTTGCCAACGCCAGGGCGCCGGGCAAAAGACAGGCAAGAAACCTCCGCATCCCGAGTCCGAGCTTCATGACCGCTCCTCTCCGATGACTCGGTGGTTCAAGATTGAACCAGGGCCAAAGGTGTTCCGTGCGGGTGCAGTCGCACGGAACATCAAAATCGGTCCATACATTCGTTGCGCGGATTAGCGCAGTGCGTTTTCAGGGCGCGAAATGCCCAGATGCCTGGGGCACCGGTCACTGCCCACGCGATCTTCCCCTTCGGATATCCTCCCGACATTCACGAGAGGCGATCAGCCATGGCGACCGAAAATTCCTCGTCGGCGGGAGCGGCCGCGGCTGAACTCCAGCGTGCTGTCGATCCGAGGCGCGACCATGCGCGCGGTGGCGGCGTGCCCGATACGGTCAAGGTGGTCACCTATGCCGATCTTCTGTGTCCTTATTGCCAGCGTCTGCGTCAGGTGTTGCTGCGACTGCGTGAAGCACTGGGCGCGCGCCTGATCTATGTCTTCCGGCACTTCCCCAACGAGAAGGTGCATCCTGGGTCCGTGCGCGTTGCGCGTGCGGTCGAGGCGGCGGCCAACCAGGGTCGTTTCTGGGAGATGCACGATTGGATCTACGATCGCAAGACGCCCATCACCGAGGAGAGCATGCGTGGGTTTGCCAGCTCGATGGGCCTGGACGTGGCGCGCTTCGTCGCCGATCTGGACAGCGCGGAGACCCAGCGACGGGTCGACGAAGATCTAGCCGATGGCCGGCGCAACGGGGTGACGGGTACCCCCACGCTCTTCGTGGACGGGGTCCGGTACGATGGCGCGTGGGACTTTTACTCCCTGCTAGAGGCCGTGCAGCGTCCGGTGGCCGCGCGCGTGCGACGGTCAGCCCGTGTGTTCGCGAGTCTGCCGGCCTCGGGCGGCCTCGTGCTGCTGCTCTCGGCCCTGCTCGCCTTGGCGTGGGCGAATACTTCGTTGCGCCCGCACTACGAGGCTTTCATGCACGCGTCGTTGACCGTCGGACCATCGGGCGGCCTGGTCTTGACCGTGGCGGAGTGGTGTGGTGAAGGCCTGTTGACGCTGTTCTTCCTCCTGGTCGGGCTCGAGATTCGTCGCGAGATGACCGCCGGTGCGCTGGTGGATCGCAAGGCCGCGGCACTACCCGTCATCGCGGCCGTCGGCGGGGTGCTCGCGCCCGCGGCGATCTATTTAGCCTTGAACCAAGGGCCGACCGCCAAGGGTTGGGCCATCCCCACCGCGACGGACATCGCGTTCACGCTGGGAATCCTCGCACTGCTGGGGGAGCGGATTCCCCCCGCGCTGCGTGTGTTCGTGGCGGCGCTGGCCGTGGTCGACGACGTGCTTTCGGTTGTCACGCTCGCGATCTTCTACCCGCGCACGTTCAACTTCGGTTGGCTGGCCGCCAGCGCGGTGGCGGCTAGNNACCGCCAGCGCGGTGGCGGCAGCTCTTCTGTTCACCTTCAACCGCTGGCGGGTGTACGCAATCTGGCCGTACGTGCTCGGCACCGGCTTCCTGTGGCTGGCCTTGCACGGGGCCGGCGTCCACGCCGCCTTGGCGGGGGTGTTCCTGGCGGTGTGCTTGCCGACCCGACCCGCGCCGGCGGCGGGACCGCTCCTGGCCCAGGCGGCGAACGCGCTCGCGGCGCTCGAGCATGCGGAAAACGAACGGAGGCAGGCCGGGCCCGACGCTCCTTCCCTGGCCCAGGAACCGATCTGGGATTGGGCCAGTCGCAACCTTTCAGCGGCCAGCGCGAGGCTCCTGTCCCCGGCCGATCGGATCGAGGTGGCGGTCGGCCCGTGGAGTGTCTATGTGGTGCTGCCGCTCTTCGCGTTCTCCGCGACCGGCGTTCATCTGTCGATCGATCTTTCGCAGCCGGGCGCGGCTCGGGTGATGGTCGGCGTGGTTGCGGGGTTGGTGCTCGGCAAGCCGCTCGGTGTCGGGGTTGCGAGCTGGCTTGCGCTCAAGACGCGCCTCGCCGCTGCCCCCGACGGCATCACCCCGACGCAGTTCTTCGGGGCTGCCTGTCTTTGCGGCGTGGGCGATACGGTGGCGCTGCTCATGGCCGACCGGGCGTTCCCCGTGGGCATGGGAGCGTCGATCGCGAAGATCAGCGTCCTTTTGGGCTCCAGCATCGCGGCGACGCTCGGGACGCTCATTCTCGTCGCGGGCTCGCGCGCCGCCGCACAATCCCGGGCCGAGAATGCCTGAGGCGCCCGGCGCTCCAGGAACTGCGCCGCGGGGCCGAAGACGGGCGCAGGATCTCCAATGAGGCGCGGGATCAGCTCAGCGTCGTCGGAGCCGGGAACGGCTCGGCCGCGAAACGTTGGCGGTACGCGGCCGGCGTGACTCCGAGGCGCTGAGTGAACACGCGCCACATCGTGCTCGCATCCCCGAGGCCAGTGCGCGCCGTGATGTCCTTGAGGGGAAGGGGCGTCTCCTCCAGCAGGCGCCGGGCTTCGTCGATTCGAAGGCGGCGCACCAGCTCGGCGGGCGATTCGTCGAAATGCGCGCGGCACCAGCGGCTGAGCGTGCGGGGGCTCATCCCGATACCGGCCGCGAGGCGATCGACGGGCAGGGCCTCGTGNNGCCACGCCGTGCCCGTGGTGCTCTTCGACCAAGGCGAGGGTGAGGTCGATGCCCGAGGTGAGCCCCGCCGATGTCCACACACCCTCGTCCCGCACGAAGATGCCTTCGTCGACGGCGCGGGCGCCGGGAAAGCGCGCGCGCAGCTCGTTCAGGTAGAGCCAGTGGGTGGTGGCGCGGCGTCCCTCGAGCACCCCCGCCTCCCCCAGGACAAAAGCGCCCGTGCAGATGGAGA
>PMNO01000109.1:0-215 GCA_003161835.1 Myxococcales bacterium
ACCATGATCGGCGGCGGCACCGGCCCCGCCGCCGGCACCAGCGCCACCACCTGCACGCCGGGCGTGTGGAACCTCGCGCGCATGTTGCAGGCCGCCGAGGGCATTCCCATGAACCTGGGCTTCCTGGGCAAGGGCAACGCCAGCCGTCCGGAGGGCCTGGTCGAGCAGATCGTGGCGGGGTGTCTGGGTCTGAAGCTCCACGAGGACTGGGGCAC
>PMNO01000109.1:284-4445 GCA_003161835.1 Myxococcales bacterium
ATGGTGTGCCACCACCTCGATCCCGGGATTCCGGAGGACGTGGCGTTCGCCGAATCGCGCATCCGGCGGGAGACCATCGCGGCCGAGGACATCCTGCACGACATCGGCGCCATGAGCATGATGTCTAGCGATTCGCAGGCGATGGGCCGAGTGGGCGAGGTCATCACCCGAACCTGGCAGACGGCCCACAAGATGAAGCAGCAACGCGGGGCACTGGCGCCCGACGTGACGGCGGGAGGCCGGTCCGACAACTTCCGCGTCAAGCGCTACCTGGCCAAGTACACCATCAACCCGGCCATCACCCACGGGATCTCGCACGAGGTCGGGTCCTTGACGGTGGGAAAGTTGGCCGACATCGTGCTGTGGAAGACCGCGTTCTTCGGGGCCAAGCCGGCGGTGATCATCAAGGGCGGGCTCATCGCCGCCGCGCCGATGGGCGATCCGAACGCCTCGATTCCCACGCCGCAGCCCGTACACTACCGGCCCATGTTCGGGGCGCTCGGCGACGCATGCAGGGCGACCAGCGTCACCTTCGTGTCGGGGGCCGCCTTGGCGGCTGGGGTGGGCACGCGCTTGGGCCTCGGCCGCCGGCTGGTGGCGGTAAAGAACACGCGCGCGATTCGCAAGCGCGATCTGGTCTACAACGATGCCTTGCCGGTCATCGAGGTCGATCCGCAGACCTACGAGGTGCGCGCCGATGGCGAGCTGCTGCTGTGCGCGCCCGCGTCCGTGCTCCCCCTCGCCCAACGGTACTTCCTGTTTTGAGCACCGAGATGTTGCGACTGACGGACGTCATGGGCGCGGACGGCGCGGCTCCGACCCACGGGGTACCCTCCGGGGAGGCGCGCGCGATCGCCCGGACGGTGACCTTGACGTTCGAGGATCGCCGCCGCAGCCGTTTGCTGGTCCGGTTGGACGATGGCACCGAGGCCGCGTTGATGCTGCCGCGGGGCACGGTTCTGCGCGAGGGGGATATGCTGGCGCAAGAAGGGGGCGGGGGGGCGCTGGTCCAGGTGCGCGCGGCGGCGGAGTCCTTGTCTGTTGCGCGCACGACCGAACCGTTGCGGCTGGCGCGGGGGGCCTATCACCTCGGCAACCGCCACGTGCCGTTGCAGATTGGTCCCGGGTGGGTGGCCTATCAACACGATCACGTGCTCGACGATCTGGCGCGCGCACTGGGGCTGGTCGTCACGACCGAATCGGGGCCGTTCGAACCCGAGGCCGGGGGCTATCGCCACCAGGGGTCCGAACACCGACACGAGCACACGCACCCCCACGACGACGATCCCACCCACGGTCATGGCCATCGTCACTGACAACGAATCCCTCAACGAGGGGATCGCGCATCTACGCCTCTTGCAGCTCGCAAGCCCCGCGCTGCCGATCGGGGCATTCGCCTATTCGCAGGGTCTTGAATCCGCGGTCGCGGCCGGGTTGGTGAGCGACGAGGCATCGGCCTCGGGTTGGATCTTGGGCCTGCTCGCGGGGCCGCTCACTCAGGTGGACTTGGCGGTGTTCGCGCGCATGCACGCCGCCTTCACCGACGGGGACTTCGCGCGGGCGCAGCGGTGGAATGCCTTCCTGCTCGCCTCGCGCGCCACCGCCGAGCTGCAGGCCGAGGATCGGCACCTGGGCGCCGCCCTGGCGCGTGTGTTGTCGACCCTTGGCATGGAAGATCCCGTCATGTTTGGCGCGCCGTCCTTCGAAGCGGATGATGGGGGCGCCGCGCCCGTGGTCCGGCCGCGCGCGACGCCGGCGGTCGCGCGGACCTTCGCGCGCATGTTCGCGCTGGCGACGGCGCGTTGGCGGATCGACGCGCGCCGTGCCGCCCAGACCTTCGCGTTCACCTGGGCGGAGGCTCAGACGAGCGCCGCCGTTCGCCTGGTCCCGTTGGGGCAGAGCGCGGGGGTGCGCCTCCTCGCCGATGCCGCCCGGGCCATTCCCGCGACGGTCGAGCGAGCCCTGCAGATCGCGGACGACGAGATCGGGGCCGCGACGCCCCAGCAGGCCTTGTTGTCGAGCGCCCACGAGACCCAGTATTCCCGCCTGTTTCGTTCTTGATCGATCACGGATGCTATCGTTCGGAGGCTATCGCATGACTCATTCTTCTCGTTCCGTTTCGCCCTTGCGGGTAGGTGTGGCCGGCCCCGTCGGGTCGGGGAAGACCGCGCTCGTCGACGCGCTCTGCAAAGCGTTGCGCGACCAATTCGACATCGCGGTCGTGACCAACGACATCTACACCAAGGAGGACGCTCAATTTCTGATCCGCAGCGGCGCGCTCTCCGAGGATCGCATCGTGGGCGTCGAAACCGGCGGCTGCCCCCACACCGCGATTCGCGAGGACGCGTCGATAAATTTGGAAGCGATCGATGATCTTGGGCGCCGTTTCCCGGACCTCGACATGATCCTGGTGGAGAGCGGAGGCGACAACTTGGCCGCCACGTTCAGCCCCGAATTGGCGGACATCACGCTATACGTGATCGATGTTGCGGGCGGGGACAAGATTCCGCGCAAGGGCGGACCCGGCATCACCAAGTCCGATCTCCTGGTGATCAACAAGACCGATCTCGCGCCGCACGTAGGAGCCTCTCTGGAAGTCATGGATCGGGATGCCCGTCGCATGCGCGGCGACAAGCCTTTCGTGTTCACGAGCATCCGCGAGGGCCAGGGGTTGGCCCCCGTCATCGATTTCGTGATTCGCCACGGGCTTCTGAGGACAGCCCCTGGAGAACCGCACCCCTGAGGTGCGTTATGTTGGAAACTCCTTCATTGAACCACCCCGCCGCGCGCCAATCGTAATCGTTCCGTGTTGCGCAGCCGCCTCCTCGTCGCCCGGCGCGGAGGGCGTGATTTTGATCTGCTCGACCGGAAAATGGGCTCCCTCCGCCTCGCGTTCCAGGACCGCCCGCGCAGTCTTGAGAGCACGACCCTTTCGATCATGCAGCAGAATATCCGTCAGGCTGAGGATTCCGACCGGCTGGCGGTCTTCGGTCACCACCACGAGACGGGATTTCTGCAGCTCGCCCATCATCGCGTCGGCTTCCCCCAGCGGATCATCCTCGAAGCAGACGGCGACGTCCGTGCTCGCGATATCGATGACCGGGATCTCGGTCGGACGCTTGTCTCGAGTGNNCCCATCGACCGGTCGCGCATCATCATCGCGGCGTCGTGGACCGTTGCGTCGCTTGCTACCCATTGCAAATCTCGGTGCATCAGATCTTTGCATTTCATCGCCGGACCCTCCTTCGGTGGTCAATTCGCCGTGTCGAGTCGTGGCTTCCACGACGACCGCTGTTCCAGGGAAAGGCTTCAGCAAGAGCCGCGCCGTCCCAAGTCCCCCTTGGCCGCGGCGGTTCGGCGGCGAAGCACGCAAGTTCCGCGTCTGCATTCGATGACGCGCAGAACGAGCGCGTAACGCTCTGCTGGCAGGCTAGACTCGTCCCTTGGGGGGCCCGGAGCGCAGTTGCGGCTCGATCCATTGCTTGGCGAGCCAATCGAGCGCGTCGGTTCGGTCTCGCAGCGCGCCATCGAGCGCGCGAACTTTCGGGTCGTGATCGGTGCCACGCTGGCCGTAGGCCCGGGCATACAAGATCCAGTTGGAAAGCTCGTAGCGGTGAAGCAGCGGCGCGAACCGGTGCGTGTCGAATCCGGAAAGAGCGACCAGGGCGCGCTCGGCGTCGGCACTGGCATACAGGGCCAGGCATGCGTCAAACAGCAACGTCCGCAAGTCCGCGAACGCGCGCTCGGGCGCCCCGGCGACGTCGTTCAGCAAACGCGCGAACCCCTCCTCATCGACTCCCGCCGCTTCCGCGACGTCCTTCATCGCCGGCACCTGCGTTTCCAGGAACGACGACTCGGGGGCGTGGCCGAGCAGCCGGCCAACCAGGTACAGGTCGAACGCGCTGGCGATGGCTTCTGCCATGAACAAACCCTCGTNNCGCCGGGTTCGGCGCCCAGCGCCCCTGCCGCCAGGTGGTGCCACGCCACGTGCGCAACCACGTCGGCCGGGATCGTGTCGTCCACGAGCACGTCGCCGCCACTGTCGGGCCGCCAGTAGGTCAAGTTCAAGAGCAACGCCCGATCCCAGTTGGCCATGCCGTCGGACGGCAATATTCGGAACGGAAACCGCGCCCGGAAGAGCACCTGTTTCAGGTCGTCATA
>PMNO01000458.1 GCA_003161835.1 Myxococcales bacterium
ACGTCACTCTTCTGAGCCAGGCCGAACGCTACCGATGCGACCAGGAGCGCACCCTTGCCTCCCGCGGTGGGCACCATCACGTGAACATGCTCACGGTTGATGAGGCCCATGGTCTGCGACGCCGCGATCCGCTGCTGTTCGTCCGCGGTCAACCGCACGCGCGGCATGGTGAGCCGCAATCCCAACGGGGCCATGAACGACGTCACAATCGCCATCATCACGATGATCGAGAACATCTGCTGGTCCAGGATCCCGAGGCCGAGGCCGATGGTCGCGGCGACGATTCCCATGGCGCCGCGGGCGTTCATCGCCACGGCCAGCGACGCCGCCTCCCAGAAGCGAAAGCCACCCCAAAGGGCCCCCGCGCCGCAGCCCACGAGCTTGCCCAGGCAGGCCACCCCCAGCACCACCGCGAACATGCGACCCCCGCCGAGCGCGCCGAGGTCCACCCGCAGGCCCACGATCCCGAAGAACACCGGCGACAACACGCTCAACACGAACGCTTCGAGCCTGGCGACGGTCTCTTTGCGCAGCCGCGGGACCTGATGCAACACCAGCCCGGCCACGAAGGCGCCGAAGACCGCGTGAATGCCGATGTGCTCCGTCAGTGCCGCGCACAGCAGCGTCGTCATCACGATCAGGACGAGATCCGAATCATGCACGCGAAAGCGTTCGACGGTCACCCGCACCAGGACCCGCAAGGCGGGGTACAGCACGAAGACCGCACCCACGAGGAAGGTCCCCAGGTACAAGAGCGTCAGGCCCAGATCGCCGATCCGAACCGAACCATGGGTGGCCGCCCCCGCGATCATCGACAGGATCAACCACCCCACCGTGTCGTCCACCACACCGGCGGAGAGGATCACGAGGCCGATGTTGCGCTTGGTCAGATCGAGATCGACCAGGATCTTGGCGATCACCGGCATGGCCGAGATGGACATCGTGGTCGCGAGGAACAGGCTGAAGAGAACCCGATGACTCGGATCGGCGAGGTAGGCGTCCGGCATGAAGACGCCGAGCGCGAAACCCAGACCAAACGGGAGGAGCATGCCGGTTGCCGAGGTGATGAGCGCGGCGCGACCCAGGTTGCGCACCATCTTGACGTCGGTCTCTAGACCGGTCATCAGGAGCAGGAACACCATTCCCAGTGTTCCCACTACGTCCAGCAGGTGAAACTGCTCCGCCGAACGCGGGAAGATGGCCGCGAATGAAATCGGGGCCATGCGACCGAAGATCGATGGGCCGAGCAGAATCCCGGCGGCGAGTTCCCCGACGACGGCTGGCAGTCCCAGGCGCTTGAACAGCTCGGCCCCCAAGCGAGCCACCCCTATCAACAGGGCGAGCTGAATCAGCAACAGGAAGACGGTGTGACCAGCTATCGGATGCACGGACTGCAGCAAGGCCGCGCGAGGCTAGCACGGGGAGTACCTCCGGCCTGCGTTCGCAGGGCCGAGCGGTGGGGTGCGCGGCCGGCGGCCCTGTCCCCGTCCTGCCGCCGTCCCTTCGCTATAGCTCCAATCCGGAGCCGGANNGCCTCCTTGCCCTTGCTCTTGGCTGGCTTTTCGGACGTGCCGTTGATGTCGGCGGGGGTCGGCGCGGGGGGCATGGGGACGATGACGTCGCCATGCTTGGTCTCCGAACCAGGCTTCTTCACCTCGTGGCCGGTCACGCGATCGATGATGTCGTCATTGGAGTCTGGGAGGTTGTTCTTGGAATTCACCACCGCCTCGACCAAGGAATCCTTCTCCGAACTCTCGGGATTCGTCATCTTGCGCTTGGCGATGATGCGGTCAATCGAGGACGCATCCGAGATCACCAGACAATACACGCCATAAAACTCTGAGCGATCCACCAGCTTCAGCGAATCCCCACCGCTCGGGGACCATTCGAAGTGGTCCAGCACCCGCTTCACTCCGCCCCGCTGTTTCTCATCGCGGTACACCTCCCGCGGATTGCCGTACTTGGCGGCCATCTCCTTGCCAAAGTCACGAAACGATTTGTCGCCAATCATCTCTTTGTTGAAGGCCAGGAACATCTTGACCAGCCGGTCCTCGAAGAAAAAGAAATAGCGGGTCCAGTTTTCTTCCTTCAACTGGACGACCGATTCGCCGTTGTTCTGCGCGAACTCGGGACCAATGATCGAAACGTCCCATCCGGTCTTCTGACCTTCGAATTTGGTGAAGCTCTTCTTCAACTCTTCGATCTCTTTGTCGCGCGAATTCCTGATGCGCTGCTGTTTGCCCGGATCGGCGCGGGAACCCTCGATCTTCTCCTGATAGCGCGCCTTGATCGCGTCGCTCGCCTTGTCCAGCACCTCGGTCGACGTCAGCCCCCACGCGAACAGCCCGGCCTTCGGATCACCGAGCTTGATGGCCTTGAGCTTGGCAAGCTCGGCGGCCGACGGCGCGGCACCCTTTCCCGCGGCAGCCTTGGTCGGTTTGGCAAAGGTGGTGCGGGGCATGCTCAAGCCCATGCCAAGGGCCAGGGTAAACAGGATGACTGCCGGTCTCCTCATGAAAGCCTCCATCGGGGTGCGCGGGTCTGGGGCAAAAACGCGGCCCAAGTTAGCACACAACCGCGTCAGTGCGCAGTCGGACGGGCCGAGCTGACGGCTGTCGCCGAAGCCGTTCGCCCCAGACCACCGACGCCGACTCCCGCTGCCATATTGTCCGCGCCGCCGGGCGTGCTGTCAGGTGGGAGCGGCCCCAACGGTGGGTTGTCGCCGGCCGGCTTCCCGTCGTCGCCGACTTCCTCGGGATCGGTGACCCAGGTGCCGTCAATTTTGGTAGGCTTGTAGGTTTCCGCGCGGCCGTTCTTGAGATCGGCGATGGCGTTTTCCGAGTAGATGGATCGCTCGCCGGGGCGTGAATAGTCGATCCAAAAGGCCGANNCCGGTATTCTTCACGCCGGCGATGCGGATATCGCAGGCCAACCCTTGCATGTGAGGGCTGCGCGGGTTCTTCGCCACCGAGGGATGGCGATAGCCCGAGATCACCTCGATCCGTCGGCCCGGGTAGTGCCGGCCCACCTGATACAGCATGCGCACGAGCCGGGGGTTCATGGCGTGCTGTTTCTTGGTGTGGTGGCAGCGCATGAACACATCGAAACGTTTCTGCACGCCGCGCAGNNCGCGCCGGCCGCCAGCGGGACCATCAAGGCGGCGAGACAGGCGCAGATCGTCAGAAAGTTTCGCATCCGCTCACGGTCGCCGTTGGATTGATTCTCGGTGAATGCAATACAGAACCTGAGTTGATCCTGAATCGGACCGCGATCACGTCAACTTATTTTTCAGGTCGACCAGGACGTCGAGCGCCTGCCGTGGCGTCAGGCCATCCGGATCGATGTCCCGCAGCGCGGCGACGATCTGGGCGATCGCCATTTCGGCTGCCGACGGCGGCATCGGCGGCGTGGTCGAGGCTTGGGGAGGGAGCGGCGCGAATAGGCCTAGTTGGGGACCGGCGGCATCCGCCGGGAGGGCCGCGCGGGGCCGTGCACCATCGGTCACCGCCGCGCCGGCCTCGAGCGAGGCCAAGATCTCCCTGGCCCGCGTCACCACGGACCCCGGAAGGCCCGCGAGCTTCGCCACATCGATTCCAAAAGATCGGCTGGTCCCCCCCGCCACGAGCTTCCGCAGGAAGACCACCTGCCCCTCCCACTCGCGCGCGGCCACACTCACGTTGCGGACGCGTGGGTGCGTGTCGGTCAGGACGCACAGTTCGTGATAGTGGGTCGCGAACAGCGTCTTGGGGCGAAGCTTGTCGTGCAGATACTCCGCGATCGCCCAGGCGATCGACACGCCGTCGTAGGTCGATGTCCCGCGACCGATTTCGTCCAGGATCACCAGG
>PMNO01000099.1:0-246 GCA_003161835.1 Myxococcales bacterium
TGACGGTCACGATCCTGCCCTGAGCGGGGCGGTCAGCGCGCGGGCGATGCAGCCGATGGGCAGCCGACCTCGATCGTGACCGTGCCGGGCGCCGGCGCCAGATCGAACGCGTCGTCGGCGATGGGTTCGTTCACGCTCCGATCCTTGAACTTGATTTCGACGCCTTCGTCGAAGGGCGCGTCGCCTTCGGCGAATCGGATCGTACGGGGCAGAGAGACGGACGCTGCCCCCGTGACTCCCGTCCCC
>PMNO01000099.1:253-5707 GCA_003161835.1 Myxococcales bacterium
ACCGCTGCCGCCTCCGCCGCCTCCGCGGCCCTCGTCGGCGCGGGCAAGCGCGCGTCGCCCAAGAGAATGGCAGCCACCTCGGGCGGCCCCAGCGGAATGCGGATCAAGGACGCCACATTCGCTGGGCAGGCCGGGCCGCGTCTGAGCTCATTTCGGTTGGTATCCAGGAACGCAAACCGTCGTCCGTCGGTGGCCAGCACGGCGACCGTGCCCTGGAGGCTCACCTCGGCTTCGAAACGCAGGCGTCCCGGGCGGTCCACCAGCATCAACACGGTGGCGCGGACCCTCTGCCCGCCCAACCAGCTCGTGGCACGTGCTCGTGCGTTCATCGCCGTCACGGCTCGTTGGCGCATCGCAATCGCCTCGGCCAGCTCGGCCGCTTTGGGAGGGGGATAGGGGCGAGCGACCAGAAGGGGCCGCGCGCAGCAGGCCAGGAACACCACCGCCGCCGCGAGGCCCAAGCCGGGTCCTATTTCCCAGCGCTTCGTCCCCATCATCGGCCGGCCGCGCTCTTGGCTTGCAGCGCGCGCAAACGAGCGTTGATCTCGTTCGTCAATCGTTCCGGCGGAGCGCTTTTCAGCGCCCGCTGGTACATCGCGATGGCGCCAGGGACATCCTGCTTGCGCGCCAGCAAATCGGCGAGGTGCGATTGAATTTCGGGATCGCCAGGTTCCAGGCGATCCGCCTCGGTCAGGAATTCGGCCGCGCGGGACAGGTCGCCTGCGTGCAGGTACGCCCAGCCGAGGCTGTCCACGATTCCGCCTGCCCCGGGGTCAAGCGCCATCGCGACCTGAAGACGGCGGGTGGCCATCGGCAGGTTGTCGTCGTGGTCGACGGAGACAAACCCATGGAAGTTCAGCGCCTCGACGTGTCGGGCGTCCGTCGCCAGAATCTTGTCCGCGAACGACAGGGCGCGCCGCCATTCGCCCCGCCGTTCGTCGATGGCGGCGCGCACCAATCGGAGGCGCGGATTGTCCGCGTCTTTCTCCAGCGCGGCATCCAAGGTGCGCCCGGCGCGGATGGCGTCGCCGCGCTTTTCTTCCCACAGGGCGCGTGCCACCGCGAGATCGGTGGTCCAATCGCGCGAGGCCGCGGATGTGTTTTCTGCCGTAGCCGCCGCCGCCGCCGCCGTAGCCGCCGCCGCCCTCNNGCCGCGTCCAACGCCCGGCCGGCTTGTTCCTGCTGGCCGGTTCCACTGGCGTCGCGCAGGGCTTCGGCGATGCGCAGCCGTGACTCGATGAAATCCGGGGATTCCCGAGGCACGGTCGCCAATCGGGCCGCGGCGCCCGCCCGATCCTTCGCGTCCAGCAGCGCCCCCGCGACCAGCAAGGCGACGCGCGAGGAGGAGGCGCCCTTCTTCAGCGCCGCATCGGCGTCGGTCGTGATCCGATCGATTCGCCCCGCGGCGCGGTCGAGGCGCAGCACGGCCTCGAAGGTGGTGTCGTCGACGACGTCGGGCGAAAGTCGCGCCGCCTCATCGGCCGCTTCGGCCTTGTCCCCGCGCGCGACAAGCCATTTCAAGTACAGTTCGGCGATCTCGATCGAATCCTCGGAGCGCTCCAGGGCCTCCCGAAAGGCGAGCTTGGCGGCCGGGGTTCTCCCGGTCGCCACCAGCAGCGCCGCCATCATCAGGCGGGCGTCCACCTCCGATGGCTCCAGGCGCAAGGCCTCAGCCAGGGCCGCCTCCGCTTCCGGTAGCCGTCCGAGAGCCCAGGCCAAGGCCCCGAGTTCGACGCGCGCGCGCACGTCGTCCGGCGACGCGTCCCGCAAGGCGCGTATGGTCTCGGCGGCGGCCCCCACGTCCAGCGCTGCAAGCTGGGCATCGGCCAGCGCGAGGTGTGTCTGCTCGAGCGCCTCAGCGCTCTGCGCTCCGGAATCCTGTTCCGTCAGCGCCAGCGTCGCCGCGCCTCGGTATTGGGCCAGGGCCGCTTTATCGTCGTGCCGGGCCTCCGCGACGTGAGCCGCCGCCAGGCGTCCCTCGACGGTCTGGGCGATCTCCAGCGACCGTTGAACTTGCTCGGCGGCGTCATCCACGCGGCCGAGGCGGATGAACAAGGTGGCCAGGTGCGCCCGCACCTCGGCGCCCTCGTCGTCGAAGGGCAGTCCCTGCTGCACTTCGCGGGCGGCTTCGTCCCAGCGCTCCTCCTCCTCGTAAAGAAGGGCCCGCGTGAAATGTTCGTAGGCCTCGGGCGAAATGGGACGGGTGACGATCAGGCGACCGCCCACGATCTTGCTCACCGGGCGGGGCGCGGTGGCACACCCGCCCATCAGGACCAGGCCCGCGACAACGACGGCGACCGCGACGGTTCCCGCGCCCGGGACGATCCGCCGGCCAGCTGCCGGGGGCCGCCGGTCACAAAGGAATATTGCCATGCTTCCTGGGAGGATTTGTGTCTCGCTTGTTGCGCAGCAGCGACAGGGCCCCGCACAGCCGCGCGCGGGTCTCGCGCGGGCGAATGATCTCGTCGATGAAGCCGAGCTCGGCCGCGACATACGGGCTGGCGAATTTNNGTCAGCTTGGGGACGGTGGCTTCCGCGAACGCGTACAGCAATTTCGCTCCGTGTTTGATGATGCCGCCCAGCTCCTGGGACGTGCCGGGGAGAAAACCAGGCACGTCGACGAACGTCACGACGGGAATGTTGAAGCAATCGCAGAAGCGCACGAAGCGCGCCGCCTTCAGCGAGGCGTCGATGTCCAGGCACCCCGCCAGGTGCATCGGCTGATTGGCCACGAGGCCCACCGATTGGCCCCCGAGGCGCGCGAACCCGACCACGATGTTGGGCGCAAAGTCGGGCTGGATCTCGAAGATGTGCCCGTCGTCGACGATCCGACCCAGCAGATCTTTCATGTCGTACGGTTTGGAGGCTTCGGACGGTATCAACCTATCCAGCTCGGCGTCCGCCCGGTCCACTGGATCCCGGGTTGGCAGGCGCGGCGGGTCCTCGCGGTTGTTCTGCGGCAAGAACGTCAACACCGTGCGGAGCCCGTCCAGGCAGGCCCGTTCATTCACGAAGGCGCGGTGGGCCACGCCCGATTTCGTCGCATGCGTCCGCGCGCCACCCAGGTCTTCCTTCGTCACCTCCTCGTGCGTCACCGCCCGGATCACCTCGGGGCCGGTGATGAACATGTGACTTGTCGATTCCACCATGAAGATGAAATCCGTGATGGCGGGCGAGTAGACGGCACCGCCCGCGCATGGTCCCATCACCGCCGACAGCTGGGGAATGACCCCCGATGCGAGTGTGTTGCGCAGGAAGATGTCCGCATACCCCGCCAGCGACGCCACGCCCTCCTGGATGCGCGCCCCGCCCGAATCGTTCAGACCCACCACCGGGACCCCGACCTTCATGGCCAGATCCATGATCTTGCAGATCTTGCCCGCGTAGGCGGTGGATAGCGATCCGCCGAAGACCGTGAAATCCTGCGCGAACAGGAAGACCGGTCGATCGTGGACGCGGGCGTGCCCCGTCACCACGCCATCGCCGGGAATCTTGTTGTCGGCCATGCCGAAGTCGGTCGAGCGATGCGTGACCAGCTTGTCCATCTCCACGAAGCTTCCGGGATCGCAGAGCAGCTCGATCCGTTCACGCGCAGTGAGCTTGCCCGCCGCGTGCTGCTTGTCGACGCGCGCGCTCCCGCCGCCGGCCAGGGCGCGCTTTTCCTGCACCGCCAGGCGGTCGAACAGATCGGTGATCCCGGGAGGGCTGGGCGGTTTTTCGCTCATGCTCCATTATTACCGCAACGGCGACGTGGACCGGGCATCGTTCCCGACGCCCGCCCGACGCCGCGGGTGCGCCCCGTTATTTCTCGCGCTCCCCACCGGGAAGGCCCAAGCGCCCCGCCACGTACGCGATGATCGCGTGCCGCGCGTCGCGCGGTGGATCGAGGAATACCAGCTCCGCGCCGCCTGCCCCGCCGTCGCCGTCCGCGTCCGTCAGCGCGATCCGCGCACGGAGACAAAGTGATTCGGTGGCCGTGATGCCCGGAAGCGTGAACGCTGCCGTGACGGGCTGGTCGATTTCGAACGGGGCGGGGCGTTCCAGCAGGAGCCCGGACTCCGCGACGTTGCGGGAGAGGCGAAAGACGCGCCGGGGGCTATCCCGGCCGTCCTCACGAATTTCGACCGCGACGGCCAGGGGGGCGAACAAAGGCACGCCCCAATGTAGCATTTGTCTGGTCGGCCGGCCCTGGGTGCGGCGCCCTCCAGGTGTCGATGCTCGCCACGCCAAAAGCCAACCAGATGAAGGCGTAGCCGACCAGCTTTGTAGACTGGAAGGACTCGCCGAGGACCGTCACCCCGACCAGAAGCTGTAGAGTCGGGCCGACGTACTGGAGGAGGCCCACCAGGGACAGGGGAATCCGACGTGTGCCTGCCGCGAACAGCAAGAGCGGGATCGCGGTGACGGGACCGGACAGNNGAAGGCCACCACGGCGATCGGGGCCAAGAGGAGTGTTTCCAGCGCCAGACCTTCCAGGGCACCGAGCCGAGCGGTCTTGCGTAACAGGCCGTAGGTGGCGAACGATGTCGCCAGCGTCAGACCGATCCACGGAACTTGACCCACCTGCAGCACGAGCCACAGGACGCCCAGTGAAGCGAGCACCACCGCGATGCCCTGAGCACGGCGCAGCTTTTCCTTCAAGAAGACGGCGCCCATCGCCACCGAGACGAGCGGGTTGATGAAATAGCCGAGGCTGGCGTCCACCACCCGTCCGGCGTGGGCGGCCCAGACGAACACGAACCAGTTCAGCGACAGGACAGCCGCGCTGGCCATGAAACCACCGACGATCGCCCACGACCCAAACGCATCGCGCAGCCAGCTCCACTGGCGGCGGAACCCCAGAACGGCGAACACAAAGATCACCGACCACATCATCCGGTGAAGNNAGATGCAAATACAGCGGGAACAGGCCCCAGCAGGTGTAAGCGCCCAGGCTGTACAGGATCCCAGCGCGGCGCTGGCTGTCGATCGGTCCCTTCATCAACCGACGGAGGTGCGCTCGCCCGCCTTGCGGATCTCCGGATGCTCGTCCAGAAAAGCCTTGCGACTCTCTCCGCTGATCTCGCAGACAACGGTGACGTCGCGCAGAATCTTGGACTGACATCCCAACCGGGAGTTGGCGCGCACGTCAAACGCCTTGTCCATGATGTCCTCCTCGCGGTCGTTGGGGGCGGACAGAGCATCCAGACCCTGCTTGACGTAGACGTGGCAGGTCGAGCAAGCGCAGACGCCTCCGCACGCCGATCCCACCTGGGCTCCCGCCGCGCGCGCCGCTTCCAGGATCGACGTTCCCACGGGCACGTCCACCTCGATTCCGTCCGATTCAAATCTGACCCTCGGCAATGCCATCGCCCTTCGAGCTAGGAGTGCGAATGCCCGGAATGCCCCGAACGCGACAGGCGCGTTTGCAGATCGTCCCCCGACCCGGACCTGTCCACCTGGGTCTCGACCTCA
>PMNO01000234.1 GCA_003161835.1 Myxococcales bacterium
TTCTGGATGTGGCCACATTCGTGTCCGATCACGTCCAGCAATTCGGCTTCGGTGAGGTGATCGATCAGCGCCGCATTCAGAACGACGTAAGAGTCGTCGGTGGTGCCAAAGGTGTGCGCGTTCAGCGATCCGATGTTGGGCGACACGTAGAGGGTGGGTACGGAGATCTGCAGGGTCTCCGCGCATCGCACCGCCAGCTTGTGCAGGGCGGGAAATTGTTTCTCGGTCACCTTCACCGAGGTTCCCAGCATTCGACTCTTTTCGACCGTTTGCCAGAAACGAACCGCGGCTTCGGCCGCCAGCGTGACTGGTCGGATCTTCCCCAACGTCTGCCGGACCTTCAGATCACCCGCGTATGAATAGGCAGCGCCCTCCCGGGACCGCGCCGACGCCAGTCCCTTGCGCGCGGCCACGTAGTGGGAAAACGCGAGATCGATTTTCGAGGAGGCTTTCGGCGCGGGCGTGCTCACAGGGCTTGGGCCTTAGATTAACCCACGCTGACGCCTTCGCCCGAACGTTTGACGGCCGCGGCGCGGCGGTGACATCGAGCCGCGGGTTCGGGTCGGCCCTCGTCCTTCGCCTGTTCGGTCTGACGATCGACTTTCGGAGCCGGGTCGGTCATACAATAGCCCCCGCGCCATGAGCACCGCCGTTCCCCTTCCGATTGCCCTGCCGATTGAACTGCCGTCCCTTCCCCCCGGCTTGCCCGCCGGCGTGCCCCCCGGCGTGGGCGACGCCGAACTCGCGTTCATGCGCCAGGCGCTGGCCTCCGCCGAATCGGCCGGTGGGCGGGGTGAGGTTCCCGTCGGAGCCGTCGTCGTTGTGGGAGGTCAGGCGATAGCCGTCGCGCACAATGAAAGGGAAACCGCGAACGATCCCACGGCTCACGCGGAGGTGGTCGCCCTTCGGCGCGCGGCCGCGGCGCTGGGTAGCTGGCGCCTGACCGACGCGGATCTCTATGTAACGATGGAACCATGCCCGATGTGCGCGGGGGCCATCGTCAACGCACGCATGCGCCGCGTGTACTATGGTTGCCACGATCCGAAGGCCGGGGCGGTTCGGTCGCTGTACCAAATCCTTGACGATCGACGGCTCAATCACCGGGTAGACGTCGTGTCCGGGGTGCTTGGTACCGAAGCGGCCAACCTATTGCGAACGTTCTTCGAGCGCCTGCGCCGCTAGACCGGCGCTCAGCTCGGAACTTGGTCGGCACCGGCGAACTAGTTCACGCGGCGCAGGACAGACAACGCGCGCACGGTCAACCAGCGTGCGGCATCGCGCTCCTTGCCTTCAATCGCACCGCCCGCGGGAGCCGCCGGACTGCGCGCGCCGTCCATGGCGGGGGGCGCGCCTGGATACCAAAGGCCATCCTGCGATTGTCGCCCACGCACGTAGGCCTCGGCCGTGCGGACACCGGAATTTTCCTTGCCCAGTCCGACGGCCGTGACGGTATCGAGCGCGTCCAACATGTCGACATAGAATCGAGGCTCTGAGATCTGCTCCCAGTAGAGCGGCGCTTTGCGATCGGGATAGCGATCGGGTTGGAGAAATCGGGTCGCCAGCAATTCGGCGGCCCGACGGGCCTCGCGCGAATTCCGGTGCGAAGGCGAGGCGGCGAACGCCCGCAGCGCCATGCCGGTGATCAGGTGGCTCGACGGGCGGGCGGACGATTCGCAGCGGACGCCGCGCCAGGCCCAGCCGCCGTCGGCCTGTCGCCATTGCAGCAGGAACTTGAAACCGCTGGCGATACGGTCGTCACCGTCCAGGCCCACCCGGCACAAGGCCGCCAGCGCCCAGCCTTGGAAATGCACCGCGACCAATTTGCCCTTGTCGTCTTTGTTCTCGCCGATCGTCAGGGCCGCGATGCCGCCATCCTTGGCCTGTGTCGCCAGGACCACCTCGGCGGCCGCCGCGACGGCGGGCACTCCGGCATCCAAGCCCAACTCCGCCAATCGCTCGAGGGCGCGCAAGGTCGCCAACACCGTCGCGAATTTCTCGGAACCGAGCGCTTTTTCAGCAGGCTTGGCCGGGAACTCGCCCTTCTTCCCTTGCTTCTTCAGGATTGCCTTCACGTCGGGATAGGCCAGCAAATCCGCGCCACGCGGAGCTTCGTCGTCGTCGATCAGATCGCGGCGCACGCGGGCGGTCAGTGAGGCGGGGCCTTCGCGCAGAAGCGTGGGGATCGGGTCCCGCGCGAGGCGGGCCCGCCAGCCCGAAGGGAACCGGGGGGTAACCGCAGCCGGCGGCGCGAAGGGGGAACGGTTCATGTCGCGGCAAGGGTATCGCATTTTCCCTCGGGCAGTCGCAATCTGCGACAATTTTTGCATGGTTGCCCATTCTTCAGGAATTTGTCTTGGTCGATGGGTCGCCAATCGAGTACAACTGTGAACCTTTTGCTCGGTAAGCGCATGGGTCTGCCCGACCGGCCATCGAAACATGAAGCCTTTCTCGCTTTGTTGCGGGAAGGTTGGACATCACTGCACCTCGACGCCCGTCGAGCGGGGGTCGTGGTGCCCGCGCACCTCCAGGGTGAGGGGCACCTCGTGCTTCAGTACGGGCACGATCTCCCAATTGCGATTCCCGATCTTCAGATCGACGAGCTCGGGGTGACCGCCACCTTGTCGTTCGCGCGGACGCCCAGCCACACCATCGTCCCTTGGAGCGCGGTCTACGTGGTGGCCTCGGACGATGGCCGCGGTGTCTTGTATGAGGAGGATGTTCCGTCGGACGTGTCCGTGATTGCGCGTGCGGACGCGGCGGCCCCACCCGCTCAGGGCACGGTTGATGTGGCCGCGAAGGCGGAAACCGCTCCTCTGAATGCCGCGCCCCGCACCACGCCGACGCGAGCGCTGCGTGCGGTACCGATGGGGGGACAGATCGAGGACGACAGCTTGCCCCTGTTGGACGAGCAACCCGTGCCCGAGCTCGCGGCGCGGCGCCGAAAACGTCCCCAGTTGCGCCTCGTCAAGTAGATTCCTGCAGGCGCGGCATCGCCGCACGCGCCACGTTCAGGTCGACGGCCCGTGGTGAACGCGGGCCTACTCGCGGATCACGCAGTCGCCCAGAAACTTGGCCAGCTCGTCATGCTGCGCCCGTGCGTCTTCGTACCCCGTGCGGGCGACCTCCGTAGCGTAGAAACCGTCGAAGAGAATGTACGACAACAGGTCGGCCTCGTCCGCGCCCCGGGCCGTCGCCAGCCGCCTGAGCATCTGAATCCCCGGTCCGCCACCGGTTCCCTTGAATCTACCNNAGGTCGTAGTCGATATGGTCCAGTAGAAACGCGTTCAGGATCTTGCCCACCAGAAACGCCGCGCCCGGATAGGGCATGGATTCCTCGTCCGACTTATCCACCTCGGGCGGCTTGTGGCGTAGCCCAATCACCAGAACTTTGTCCGCGCCCAACCGCAAGGCCGGGGACAGCGGGGTGTTCTGCCGCAAGCCTCCGTCGCAATAGAATCGGTCGCCGACCGCGACCGCCGGAAACAGAATGGGGAGCGACGCCGACGCCATCGCGTGCTCGGGTGCCATGTTGACCAGCTGCGCGCGAACGAACGGATCCTTGCTCCAATGAGTCGGGTTTCCCGGGCCATTTTGCAGGAACACGACCGACTTTCCCGAGCCGATATCCGTGGCGGTCACCGACAGCGATTCAAAACATCCGCGTTTCTGATTCAATGGGATCTGACCCCACGGAATCAGGCGGCGAACCACCCGCTCCAGCTTGCGGGTCTCCACAATTCCACCGAGGCGCCGCTCGCCTTCGATCTCCTCGATGTGACCGCTGCCGAGGAGCGTCGCCGGCGCGCGCAGGAACTCTCGCAGGCCGAACGAAACCATCTCCTCGAGGACGAAACTCTCCCACCGATCGACGAGCATGCGCCCTTGAACCGGAGCCAGGTCGCTGGTCGCCGCCAGGAAGCACGCGTGGATGGCCCCCACCGAGGTTCCACAGTAAATGTCGAACTGAACTTGCCCGCCCAGATCCCCCGCCAGATCCTCGCGGATATACCGCACCACGCCCGCCTCGTACGCGCCGCGCGCGCCACCCCCGGACAGAACCAGTGCCAACCGAGGCCGATCACCGCGATGAACGGGGCGGGTGGGAACGCTCATGACGACGTCGATCGCGGCGGCAGGAACCGAAAGCCGAAGGAAGGGCGACGTCGACGGGAGGGCCGGCGACTCATCGGCCCCAGCGTATTCCAAAATGGGGGCGGCTGTCGAGAAAGCGTCGCCCCGGTGTTCGACGAGGCGCCAGTTCGAATCTAAACTATGACAATGACCACTTCATCCAGCGCCTCCGGGTCAGGTTCAAAAGCCAAGACTACCCTGTCGCCGGGGGGGGGATTCCTGCTGGAATCCACGGGTTCAGCGACGATATTGACCCCGGAGATGCTCACGGACGAGCAGCGGATGATGCTTCAGACCGCCCGGGATTTCGTGGCGCGCGAGGTTGATCCTCACGTCGCGGAGATCGAGGCCAAGAAGCCCGGTTTGATGCGCGCGATCCTGCAGAAGGCCGGGGAGGTGGGGCTGCTGGGCCACGACATCCCTGAAATCTACGGGGGCCTGGGCGGCGACAAGACCAGCTCTAGCTTGATCACGGAAGCGGTCAGTCGCCTCGGTTCGTTCGCCGTCAGCTACGGCGCGCACGTGGGGATTGGAACGATGCCCATTGTGCTGTTCGGGTCGCCGGCCCAGCGCCAGAAATACCTACCCAAGCTGGCGACGGGCGAGTGGATCGCGGCCTACGCCTTGACCGAGCCGGGGTCGGGCTCCGACGCGCTGGCCGCCAAGACGCGCGCCACCTTGTCNNGGATTCGCCGACATCTTCACGGTCTTCGCGAAGGTCGATGGCGAGAAGTTCACTGGCTTTCTCATCGAGCGCGGCGCCAAGGGCCTGGGCGTGGGACCCGAGGAACACAAGCTCGGGATTCGCGGCAGCTCGACCTGCCCGCTGATCCTGGACGACTGCGAGATCCCGGTCGACTGCGTGCTGGGACAGATCGGCCAGGGCCACAAGATCGCGTTCAACATTTTGAACATCGGGCGCTGGAAACTGGGTGTGGGGGCGGTCGGGGCCGCCAAATACTGCCTGGAATTGGGCGTCGCCTATGCGCGCGATCGCAAGCAGTTTGGAAAATCCATCTCCGAGTTCGACCTGATCCGCAAGAAGCTGGGCGACATCGCCACCAACATTTACGTGACCGAATCGATGGCGTACCGGACGGCGGGTTTATTGGACGCGCGCAGCCGCGACATCAACCCGGCGGCCCCCGACGCCCAAAAGCAAGAGATCGATGCGATTGAAGAGCATTCCATCGAGGCATCGATCATCAAGGTCTTCGGCTCGGAGATGTTGCACGCGACCGCCGATGAAACCCTGCAGATCTTCGGCGGCGCCGGGTACATCGAGGACTACCCGATTGAACGGGTGAGTCGCGACGCGCGCATCAACCGCATCTTCGAGGGCACCAACGAGAT
>PMNO01000657.1:0-3564 GCA_003161835.1 Myxococcales bacterium
AACAAGATGGATCGGGCGGGCGCGGATTTCGCGGGCGCGATCGAGGAGATCCACACCCGCCTCGGGGCTCGCCCGGTGCCGATTCAGCTTCCGGTCGGCGCGGAGGATCGTTTCGAGGGCGTGATCGATCTCGTGCGGATGAAGACGCTCACCTTCAGCGGCGACGAGGCCGACGCGCCCGAGGAGGCCGCGATCGCGGATTCCTTGGCCGCCGACGCGACGGCCGCTCGAGAGAAGTTGGTCGAGGCCGCGGCGGATTTCGACGACGCTCTGGCGAACGATTTTCTGGAGGGGCGGCCGATCGAGGAGGGCGCGCTGAAGGCGGCCCTGCGAAAAGGGACCCTCGCTTGCGGAATCGTCCCGGTCCTCACCGGGGCGGCCCTGCGGAACAAGGGTGTCCAGCCGCTGCTGGACGCGGTATGCGACTACCTGCCATCGCCCCTGGACGTGCCTCCCGTCGAGGGGGTGGTGCCGGGGACGGAGGAGAAGACCTCGCGTGCCCCCGACGACGCCGCACCGTTTTGCGCGTTGGCATTCAAGGTGGCCATGGACGAGGGCCGCAAGAGCGTCTACTTGCGGGTGTACTCGGGTGTCTTGAAGGCGGGCGACGAGGTGCAGAACGCGCGCACCCGCAAGAACGAAAAGGTCGCGCGGCTTTTTTCCGTCCATGCAAACCGCCGCGAGCGCATCGAACGCACCGGTGCTGGAACCATCGTCGTTGCCATGGGCCTGCGTGACGCCGGGACCGGGGACACGATCTGCAGCTCACGGGCGCCGATCCTGCTGGAACGTATCGATATCACCGAGCCCGTCATCGCGCGCGCCATCGAACCCAAGACCCAGGCCGAAAAGGAGAAGCTGGACTTTGGCCTGGGCAAGCTGGCGGACGAGGACCCGACGTTTCGTTTTGGCGAGGACCCGGAGACCGGGCAGATGATCATTCGCGGCATGGGCGAGCTGCACCTGGACATCATCGTCGACCGGCTGCGGCGCGAATACGGCGTGGACGCCAACGTGGGACGCCCCCAGGTCGTTCACCGCGAGACCCTTGGCGGTCAAGGCAACGGCGAGGCTCGGTTCGAGCGCGTCATCGAGGACGAGGCGCTGTTCGGTCATGCGCGGGTGCACGTGGAGGCCCGGCCGCGGGGGGCGGGGAACAAGTTGCACCTCGAGATTCCCCGGCCGGTCCCGGTCTCCGGCGCGTCGCGCGTGGTCGAGACCCCCGTCGCGATCATCGATGCGGCGATGGAGGGCGCCCGCGAGGCGATGCGCTCGGGCCCCCAGGGCTACCCCTTCGAGGATATCGACGTCGCGATCACTGGCATCGAGTTTCGTCCGGAGGCCTCCACCCCCGCCGGCGAGAAGGCCGCCGTGGGCGAGGCCTTGCGAAACGCCTTTCGNNCGCGCGCAAATCGAGGACGTGGGCTTTCGCGGCCAGCAGCGGGTGATCGTGGCCAAGGTGCCCTTGCGGCGTATGTTCGGTTACTCGACGGACTTGCGATCGGCGACCCAAGGCCGCGCGACCTACACGATGACCTTTGAAACCTACGACGCCTGGGAATGACGGAATCCGCGCCGAAACCCCGGTGAACACGCTGGCAGCATGACGACGCCGCATCGACGCCGATGGCTGTTGGCGTTCGCGCTTGTCGTCGGGTGTGGCCGGGCGCTCGCGGGCGCGCCGGCGTCGGCTCCGGATCCGGATCGAGAGCGATTGCACGACGGTCACTCGAGGCCGCGGGCCTTGGCGGTGGATGCCCGGGGCGATCTGCTCTACGTGGCGCTGTCGACGGCGGACCGCTTGGCGATCGTCGACATCGCGTCGGGGCGCGCGCAGGTGCTGTTCGAGTTGCCGACGTGTGCGTTCCCCGATGCCCTCGCCGCGTTGCCCACGGGCGGCGTCGTGGTGGCGTGTCGGTCGGATCCGGGCCTGCGGGTGCTCTCGCGGGCAGCGCCGGGCGGGGCGCGGCAACCGCGCTTTGACGAGCGGATCGTCGATGCGGGGCCGGAGCACGGTCACCAGGGGCTCGCGCTCCATCCCGACGGGCGTTTCGTCTACGTGGCATCGCCGCCCCGGGGCGGGGTCAAGGTGGTGGATCTCGGGCTCGGGGACGGCGCGGCCATCGCGCCCCGGTTTGTCCCGACCGGCCTGTCGCCGCGCACCTTGCGCCTGGTTGCGCCTGACCCGGCCAACGGCGGCGGCCAGCCGTTGCTGTTGGTGTCGAACCTGATCGGACACACGGTGACGGTTCACGAGGTGCACGAGGACGGGGGGCTGTCCGCGGCGCGCCAGACGATTGTCACCGAGGCGCCCGTGCTGGATCTGCTGGCGTTGCCCTCCACTGGCACTCTTGCGGGCGACACCAGCGACGATCTGCGCGGTGCCCTGCTGCTGGCGACCCACGAGGACCGCGCCCTGTCGCGTGCGCATCTGGCGGTCGAGGGCCTCGACAGCGTGGTGTTGGTGCTGCCGCGTACGACGGCTCCCGGGCGGGGGCCGGTCTTTGTGGATGTCGGGCCCGGCAAGCGCCGTTCGTTCAACCTCACGGAACGACAGCACGAACCCCTGGTTGGCCTGGACGCTCTGGCGTTCGATCCGACCACGGCGCGTCTGGCGGTGGTCGGCGCGGGTTCCGACAATGTCCTGGTCGGCGCTCCCCGCGTGGACATGTTGCTGTCGACCTTGGCCGCCACGGTGGGCGCGCATCCGTCCGCCGCCGCATTTCTGCCCGACGGTCGCGTGGTGACCGCGGATCGGCTCAGCGATACCCTGTCGTTCTTGCAGGCTGNNGAGGCTGGCGCCCCGGGGCTTGCGGTACCCGGGCAGGTGCAAACGGTGACGGTGGGACGTTCCGAACGGCGCACAGCTGCCGAACGGGGAGAGGTCTTGTTCTACAGCCGGGCGCTCACGCCGAACAATATCGCGGTCGGGCCGTTGTCCTTGTACACGTGTGCCGGGTGCCACGTGGATGGGCACATTGACGGTCGGCGCCACCCGTCGAAGCGCAACAGATTTTTCTCCATGACCAAGACCTGCCGGGGATTGATCGGCACCGAGCCCTTCTTGAGCATCGGGAAGCCCGGCACATTCGACGCGTTCGCCGACAACATCGTGGCGACGCACGCTCAGGGTGCGCTGGAGGCCCCGGAAACATTCGATCGCTACCCGGTGTCGCTCCGCACGCGTCAAGGCAATACCTGGGCCTCGGTCACCCTGTCGCCCGAGGAGACGCGCGCCGCGCTGGCCGCTTACATGGCCCGGATTCCGGTGGAACGATCGCCATTCGTGGCTCCCGACCGGCGGGCGCTGACCGCGGCGGAACGACGTGGGCTGGCTACGTTCCGGGAAGACTGCGCGGGGTGCCACCGGCTGTCTCGATCGGCGAGCGGCCGCCGGGCAATCGCTCGGGGCGACATCGAGACACTGCTGCTCGCGGGACAGGTCGCCCTGACCAGCGCGCGCCTATACGACGTTGGGACACCCGTGCTGGGGGAGGGCGGCAACAACCCACCGTCGCTGCGCGGAGTCTGGGCGGCCGCGCCCTATTTCAGCGACGGCAGCGC
>PMNO01000657.1:3676-3933 GCA_003161835.1 Myxococcales bacterium
TGGAGATCAGAAAAGCGCCAGCCACAACGGCGACCAATACGGTTTTGATCATCTGAAAGTCCTCACGGGTTTTGACTACTTGTTTGATTCCGGGGGTTGACGCGCCTGCAACCACCACGGTTGCGCGGCCGTCGGAAAGCCAACATCGCCCAGATTCCTACCAGAGCGACCGCGGTTGGCAACGGGGTGGGGCCTCCGATCGTGGCGCAGGCGCAAGCCCCGGGCTCCGCCGCGACGATGCCGGGCGTGCCGGCTCC
>PMNO01000036.1 GCA_003161835.1 Myxococcales bacterium
AGTGTGTAGTTGGCCATCACGTCGGTCCTGCCCGATCCGTCGGACACCACAAGGGTGTAGGTACCCGTGGCGGTCGCCGTGGCACTGACTCCGGCGACGTCGGCCCCGGAACCTTGCGCGACCGTGGCGCCCATCGGATCGAGCAACAACAGGCGAGGCACAAAGGCGGTCCGTGTCGTGTCCGCCAGCCGCGCGAGAACCACTTGCCCCTTCTGCAGGGCGACGGCATAGGAGCGGGTGGCGCCCGGGGCGAGTGCGCCTGTCACGGTGCCGCTGGTATCGCCGGCATCTCCCGTCAGCGTCATGCCGTCGGCGCTTGTGCCCGTCCCCGGACGGACCTCCACGGAGCCAATGACTTGCTTTAACCCCACGAACGGCGTCGCAAAGGTCGCGTCGTTGGTGAACCCCACGTCGACGATGCACGNNCACAGATCACTGCCGCGGCGGCCCTGGCCGCCGGGTCTAGATCTTTGGCCCGCGCTGGCATCGCGGGAAACGCGCGATTGGTGAAGGTCTCGGTACTCTCGCCGGGGCCATAGTAGAAGAGGGAAGCTGCCTGGGGGATACGCCAGCTCTCGATGAAGACGCCGTAGAAGTAGGCCATGCTCGGCGCGTCGGGTAGGGGCGGCCCATCGCGCACNNCAAGCCACTCACCTGCCCGCGCCGGCCGTCCGGGAGATAGACATCCACGCCCATGTACGAGATGAAAGTGAAGAACCGTACCTGCGTGCCGTCCGGCCACACGAGGACGTAGGTCGACCCAGTCCGGAACAGGGTCACCCCCACCGACATCGGAGTCGCGCCGTCCTTGATCGTCACCAGGTCGTCGTTCAGTCGAACCGTTCCGTCGAGATACACGCTGAAACGGTCGGTGCCCACACGGGCCGCCGCGCCCACCGTCACCGATACGCGCGGGCTCGTGCCCCAGGGTTTCGTGCGCGTCTGGACCTCAATGTCGCCGGTCGTGCTCCGCACGAGAATGGTCTCGCCCACAGCTTGTTGGTCGTACCGCACCCCATCGAACGTCCGCAGATGGGGATCACCATGAATAACCCCGCCATACGGCACCTGGGGTGCNNCACCCGCGCCACCGCTGCCCGTCGAGCCTCCGGCGCCTCCGGCACCGCTTGCACCGGCAGCGCTCATCCCCTGGGATCCGCTGCCGCCGCCGCCACCCTTGGAGCCAGCTTGGCCGCCCCCTCCTCCTGCCCCTCCGCAACCGGGGTCAGTGCCGTCCTTCGCTTCGCACGAATCCCAGAACTTCTTCATGACCGAGACCTCGATCCGACCATCAATACCCAGGTCCTCGATCCACGGGACTTCGGCGCCGTAGGTTCCCGACAGGCCCCAGGCCGCCTCGTAGCAGGCGGTCGCCTCTGCCTGCGGACAGGAGTAGTCGAGCGTCCCCGTAGACCCCAGCGAGAGGCTAGCTTTCGGCGCGACGTAGGGTCCTCCGATCCCGAAGACCAGCGCCTCGAGTTTCAACTCGAAGGCGAAGGCGAGCGAGTTAGAGAGAGACACGCTGCGCTTGTGCAGACTCGCCGAAGGGTTGACCTCCCGGCCGATCTTCGAAGTCCAGGACTCACTCTGATAGGTGGTCTCCATCGGCAATTCGAAGGAGAGGGCCACCGAGGCTTCCACCGAGGCGGTGCCCTCGACCTTGGGGAACAGCGCCGGAACGATGACGAAGGGACCGATGAAGACGGTCCCCAGGCGTAGGCCGCCGGCGCCCGGTTTCTTGGGCCACGTCAGCGTCACGGACTCCTCGATCGACAGACCGAACGAGAGAGAGGGCGTCATGGCGAAATCGGCTCGTACCAGCTTGAACGCCGCAACCTCGACCACGAAGCGATCCACGGTGAGGGCCACCTCCATGCTGCCGGTCGCCCCGTGCGTGAAGGGCAGGGAAATCTCGACGCCGACTTCGCCGGAAAGGCTGAGGGCGCTGTGGCGCGCAGCACCAGCTGCGGCGGGTGCTGACCGGGGGCTGCGATCAATGCGCTCGAACATCACACCGGCACAATCGTCGGGGGCCGCCGCGCATTTCGCCCCTTCGAACGTGGCCGCCACGTTGCGCGCCCCGAAGAACCCCGTATCGATCGCGTCCTGGATCCGTGCCGGTGCGCCGTCGCACGTCACCACCGCGCCGGAAGGACGGACAGTCGCGACCCTCAGCAGATACCCGCCCGCCGAGGTTCCCCACAAGATCGTGTCGGGCGCGAGGTTCGGGACGCTCCCCGCGGCGTCGAACGTCAGGACCACGGAGCCAGGTGACACGACCTGGGCGCCGACGAAGCCCGGAAGCTGCTCCGGAAAGACCACGTTTGGCCCGAACGTGAGATGGTTGGCATAGACTGTGACTGTCGAATTGACCATGCCCTTGCCGTCGCTGACGGTGAGCTTGGGCGCGTACGCGCCGGGCGTCTCGAAGGTCCATGACGGCAGGTCATCCATCGGGGCCGTGGTCGTGTCCGCGGGACAGGGCGAGATCATGCGGTCGACGGTCCCGTCGCCGTCGAGATCGACCTTGCACGTCAGCGTGCGACCACTTTCGGCCTGAATCCGCCATAGNNGCCATACGAAATGCCGGGGCAGCGGCGCCTCACCCCACCCGCTCTCAAACGTGTCAAACGCCTCAACGGCGAGGACGATCGGTGGAGTCTTGCGACCCGACCCACACCCCAGGCCACCCACCGCGATCGTAGTCAGCACCGCGACTGTCAACCGACTGAACATGCGTCGCAGTATAGGGGCACCGCATCTAGATGCGAGTTGCATTTTGCGCACGCGCTTCAGGCGGTCGTCTGACACGTACCCAGCGAGACGTCGATCTTCATGCACTTCGCATCAGCTCGTGCCACGGGCGNNCAGGAGGCATCCGATGACCGGGAGACAGGTAGGAAGGTTCACCCTCGTTGCAGTTGCGCTGCTGCTAGCCACCGCGAGAGCGACCTCCGCCCAGGCGTTCGGTCCTGCTCCGATCCGCGCTGGTCGTCGTTGGTCGAAAAAAACCGGCGCAGGAACAAACGGTCGCGGATGCTGTTGCCCTTGCCGAATGCTTGGCCGGGCATATTCCTCGCGCCTGTTCGTCCTTGCACCCGGGCGCGCCATCGCCGGTGCAGGCGGAAGAGCGCGGTGGGTTGTCAATGGAGTGGACCGCAGTTCGGCACGCGGGTCGTGCCTACGTGGTTAGCTGCGGTACCGAAGTGGTACAGGCCGTCGTTAGTCAGATAACGGATGTAGGCTTCGGTGCCGCCGAGCGCTGCGACGTTGGTGACGCCGAAGTCGGTCGGATAGGGTTGATAGAGGTACCCCCAGCAGAAGATGCTGCTGTTGGTCGTGAGTGCGCAAGTGTTCGAGTGGAAGCGGGAGGTATCGCCGCCGTGTAAATCGGCGATGTTGCCGAGAGCCGTGGCGCCGCCCATCAATGTTACGAGGGCTGGGGAGAGCAGCGGCGTGTTGATCGTCCCGGTTCCCGTTTCTCCGTCGCCGTTGTAACCCCAACACCGGACGTTGGAGCCATCGAGAGCGCACGTCGTGCTTTCGTCAGTACCTAGGAAGGNNCCTAGGAAGGCAGGTCCGTCGGCAACTATCTTGATCGGACTAGTGATGCCCAGAACTTTGGTCGGGTAAGGGCGTAGCGTTAGGTCCCCCAGACCCAGGTACCCCCCCTGGTTCCTCCCCCAGCACCAAACTTCCTTGGAGGACGCACCCTGCACGATGGCGCACGCATAACCCCCGTTGCCGTTGAGGGTGACCTGAAGTACGCCGCCGAGCGGCGTCGCTCCGTCGGTGGTGATGGGAACGGCGTAGGACGACGTGAGCGTAGTTCCACCGTTCACGAGGTTCGTCACGTCACCCCAGCAATAGACCTTCCCGTCCCCTGTCACGGCACACCCACCACCAGCTCGACCTGCATACGGGTCAACCACGGGGATCTCTCCGCTCCCGATCGCGACGACGTTGGTCAGTGGCGTGTTCGCGGCGGTCAGGACCTTCGTTGCCTGGAACGATGTCGCGAGGGCGTCCGTGGTCCCATTGCCCAGCTGCCCGTACGCGTTGCCTTGGGCTCCCGTACGCCAGCACCAAGCTATTTTCGAGGTTCCCTGCACGGCGCAGCCGTGGAAAGGTCCCTCTTGTACCCCCGTCAGATCGGTGATGGGCAATCCCGTGGTGCCGTCGAGGACGGGCGTTTGCGCCGCCGGGATGGGGCGCCCGAGGGAGTCGGTAGGATCCGATTGATACAGAAGCGCCCCGTCCGCGCGCAAGAGATAACGACCAACAAGCGCCTTCGCACAACTGCATGTCGAGCCATTGAGGCACTGAAGGTTGCTTCCGCAGGTGTTCCCCGTGCAACACGCCTGGCCGACGTCGCCGCACGCGACTCCGCCGCCTGTCCCGGCCGTGCCAGTCGCCCCG
>PMNO01000503.1 GCA_003161835.1 Myxococcales bacterium
TTCCAGGGAACGGGGCGTGTGAGGCTGATCACCGCCATGAACTCCCGATCGGAAATAGGCTATGTTCTTGGGTGCCGCCCGACAGAGCAGCAACGACGAACACTATCTTCCACGACCATAACGAGGAGCCTTCATGCGCAAATCAATCCCAATTGCGTTCTTTCTGGTTCTCATTTCCGTGTTTGCCGGAGCGCGGGCTCAGGCCGGGTGGGTCATCGAGGGATCGGTCGGTAAGGGGGGGCGTGTCAACGACCCGCGGGGTTGGGAGCCGACGAACGTGATGTTCGCGCCGGGCTATCAGATCCTGGGAATCCTGCGGCCGCAGCTGGGAATCGTGGGCGATCTGGGCGACGTCAAGAACAGCAAGTTCGATCTGCAATTGCGCCCCATGCTCGGGATCTACCCTCCGATATTGCCGCTGTATGCCCGGGCGATCTTCGCGTTTCAGAACTTGGTTCACGGTCCCCGGCACACGGCGATTGGTGGTGCGGTCGGTCTCAAGATTGGTCTGCCGTTCATCGGCCTGGGGATTTTCGCCGAGGCGGGCGTGCTTCCGCGATTCGTCAGTTCCACCACCCAGATGGTCGTCGAGGGCCGGCTGGGCGCCTTCTGGGTTTTCTAGCGGACAGCGGCGTCCCAAGCCGGCGGACGACCGGGTCGCTATTCAGGCCGTCCGTTCGATGAATGGTGGACCTTTGGACTCGGCCGGTTCCCCGAGGCGGGCCCGGATGGCCAGGGCGGCGGGGATCCACCGACGCCATTCCAGCCGCCACCAAAGCAACGATGCCCCCACGATGATTTCCAAGCACAGGCCGAGCCACCCGCCCATAGCGCCCAGGTGCATCCGGTAGCCGAGCCACCAGGCGAGCGGTGGGGTGCAGAGCCACGACGTGGCCACGCCCACGGCCGCGGAAAATCTCACGTCGCCGGCACCCCGCAGGGTCGCCCGCGCAACCAGATTCGCGGCATCCAGGATCTGAAACACCGTCGCCACGTGCAAGAGCGTCACCGCGACGCGCAGGACGGCAGGGTCGGTGGTGAAGCCAGCCACGATGAGGCGTGCCCCAAAGAGCAAACCAATCGTCCAAAGCGCCGTGTACGCCGCGGTGACCAGCAAAGCCAGGTGGGCCACCCGTCTGACCAGAACCAGCTGCCAGGCGCCCACCGCCTGACCCACCAAGACCGCGGCGGCCTCGGCCACCGCAAACGCGGGGAGAAACGAGAAGTGAATCACCTGAAGAGCAATCTGGTGAGCGGCCATCTCGGTGTCCGACATGGCCGAGATCAGAAGCGACAACAACGCGAACGATCCCACCTCCAGCGTGAACTGAATCCCGATGGGACCGCCGAGGCGCCACAAGGTGCGTAGATTCGCCACGGTCAGGCGGGCGAGGATCGCGCTTGGCCGGACCTGCGGGATGACGAGGAAGCCGGCTTCGACGGCGTGGGCGACAATCGTCGCGTAGGCCGCCCCAGCCACGCCGCCCCGCCACACGAAGACGAACAGGTAAGCCAGCCCGATATTGACCACATTCGCGAGGACGGTGGCATGCATGGGGGACTTCGAATCACCGAGCCCATACCGAACTTCGCGGAAGGCAACGAAGAGCAACGCCAGCGGCGCTCCCAGGCTGCGGATCCGCAGGTAGGTGTGCACGGCGGCTCCCGCCGCGGGCGTGGCGGCGAAGTGACGCAGAATCTCGGCCAGCCCCTGCCCCGCGCCCGCGGTCACCACCCCGAGCACGAGGGCCATCAACACGGCCGCGCTCTGGATCCCGCGCGCCTCGTCGGGGCGCCCGGCGCCGACCGCCTGGGCCACCAGAGTGTTGGCGCCGCGCAAGAGCCCGATCGAGAAACACAACAGGACGAAGGCCATGATGCCGCCGAGGCCCACGCCCGCCAGCTGCGCCCGCCCCAGGTGGCCCACCAGAACGGTGTCGACCAGCGTCATGGTGCTGTACGACACCGTGGAAATGGCGATGGGCCACGCGAGGCGCGCGAGTTCACGAAGAGGTTTGTCTTTCCAGGTGATGGACATGGTGAGCCTTGAAGCGCAGTAAGACGGGTAAAAAACAAAAAGCCGCGGAACCTGTGCGAGGTCCGCGGCTGGCTGTACGGAATCTTCGGAAGCCGAGGCAGCTTCAGAAGGTTTCTCGGAAGGTTCTCAGCTCGGCTGATTCTCTTCCGGGGACAACCGCCGCGCGGGCCGCTCGACGAGGCGCGTGCCCACCCGGAACGGGCGGTGGCGGCTCGGAGCTGGCGTTTGCTTGCGCGACTTCATTGTTGCCTCTTGCACCTTCGATTGACGAAGGACAATCATGATGAAGCGTGGGTTCCAGATCGTCAAGTCCGGGGCTACCGGCTCACGTCGATCACCCAGCGCCGATAGCGTTCAAAGAAGGCCTTTCTCTCGTGGGCGTGCAAGGGAATCCAGGCCCCGAGCGCGTACGCCATCATCCACACGAAGAGCAGATCGAACATCAGATCGCGCCGCGTGAAGAGCGCGATGGCGGGTGTCACGAAGACTCCGACGATGAAGACCTTGACGTAGGTCTGCATGCGACGCGCTCCGCGATGAGTCAGGTAAGGTATCGGCAGCAGGCCGGCCAAAGCCAGGGCCGGAATCAAACAGCCGCCGATGACATAGGCCCGGCCGCTGTGCGCGACAAACCAGCTCGACAGCACGAACGACAGGGAGGCGAAGCCGCTCACCGTTCGAGGGAGCCCGCAGTACATCAAGGGATCGTCCATCTTCGCGACGGCGAAGAG
>PMNO01000233.1 GCA_003161835.1 Myxococcales bacterium
AGAACGCTTCCGGCTGATCGGTCCCGAACTTCCAGGGCGCTCCCTCGCGCGCCATCATGTCCAGGGTCGATTGCGTCCAGGGCGATTCAAGGAACGTGCGTCCGATGACGTCGGCGCCCAGGCAAGAACCCGTCGCCGCCAGCACCGCGCTGCGATCGACGACCGTTCCCGCGGCCTCCTCGTCGAGGTAGGGCGTGAGCCCTTCGATCAGCCAGACCGAAAGCTGGCGCGGGTCGAAATCCGCGGCCGTCAAGAGGTCGGACCAGCTCCCGCTCAGATCGACGCCCAGCACGCGCCGGTCGCAGCGCGCACGCGCGCTGGCGCGATCCAGCACATCCTGTTTGGCGGCGATGACCTCGGGGCGATCGAGCTCGAACAGGCGCGTTCCCTCGGGCCAGTCGAGCCGGTATGCGCGCGTGTCCAGTCCCGCGGCCAGCAAGACCACCTGACGCGCCCCCGATTCCTTCACGGCCCGCTCCAGAAAATCATCGAAGAATCGCGTCCGAATGGCGATGTAGGGGTTCTCGGTGGGGCCCGCCGCGATGGGCACGCGCCCCGCCGCTTCCAGCCGCTCCATGAAGGCCACACCTTCGGGCCCGGCCAACGCGCTCGCGAGCGGATCGTCGAACAGGCGATCCGGGCGCCGCGATTCGCGCGCGCGGGCGGCAGCCGTCAAGCGCGCGGTCAACGAGATGGGATCGGTGATCGACACCGAGGCAGTATATCCCGGCGACGTGGTACCTCAGCCCCACACACCTCGAGGAACAACAGCTGCGCGATCACGACATTGGCCACCGAGGCGTCGATGGGGCTGCCCAGGAACACGATCCGAGCGTTGAGCAATCGCGAGAGCAGGTCCCATCCACGTTCCCCCCGGTGGCTCTGTTCGACCACCGTGGGTACCAACAAGTCGCGCATATTTTATAAATATGTCATGGCCGAGTCTCGGGGCTGCCGAGCCAGCTCAAGAGCGCTGTCCGCGAAAATCGCCAAGCGTCCCCGAGCCTTCGTCCCGGCAGCTGGTCCGAATCTGCCATCGCGATCACGGTGGCCTCGTCGATCTGGAGAAACTGACCGGCCTGCGCGGCATTCATCACCTCCGGAGGGTCGTAGGCCTGGAACGAATACGAACCAAGAGTCGGGCGGGCGGGGCCGAGATCCACGGTGACGTTGCGGCTCGACAACGCGCCCAGCGCCCCCAGGCCTTGGCGGCTGTCGGGATCGACGTACTTCGAGACCAAACCCGCGACCAGGTCTTTCTTGCGCATACCGAGGGCCTCGGCGGCCCGGTCGAGTCTGGCCGCCGCCGCCGCCGGCAACCGGACGTACAACGCGCTCTCGCGGGGGGGTGATTTCTTCGGCATATCCAAAAAATATCTCTAAATATATTCATGGTCAAGGCCTGGTCCGCGACCGAGTTGCAAGGGAGGCTGTGTGGGACCAAGATCCGACGGGCGGACCCGTTATCGCGGCCGGGGTCGTTCAAGTCCCACGCTTTCCCGCCGATGAACCGACTTCGGACTGCCATGACGCTCATCAATACCGAAGAGGGGGCCAAGCGTTTGGCCCGGGTCATCCTGTCAGACATCGAGCTGTACAGCCGCGAGCGGCCGCGGGCGGGAGAGAGTCTGGCCGCTCAGATAGAAGAAGGCCGCCGACTGTTCGGCACCCGGGTCGAGCCCGCGATCATTCCGCTGTTCGATGTCGTGCTCGCGGATCGCCGGGCGGCCAGCGACAAGACGCCCGCGTTGGTGCCGGTGGTGGCGCAAGCTTCACATCCGGCAGTCGCTGCTGTCGCGGCCGGAAATTCGCCCGAAGATCCCGGTCCGACCCCGGGTCCCGCCGTCTTGCCTCAGGTCCAAGTGGAAGCGCAACCCCTGTCCCCGTCCCAGGCCAAGCCCGATGACCGTCCGTTGGTCGCCGCGGCGGTCGCGCAGGCTTCGCCCGTGGCGTCGGTCCCAGCACGCGTCCCGGCCCCAATCGAGCTGGCCAGCGCCGCCGTCGTCACCCCCCTGCCCGCCGCGCCGTCGATCGTCGTGGCTCCGCCGGTGGCCCCGTGGACCGACGCGCCGGTTCCCGTACTGACCACCCGGATCTCGATCGCGAAAGTGGTGGCGCTGGTGATCGTGGTGGCCGCTTCGGCCTTTGTCTTTCTCGGTCGCTTCCTGCGCTGACCGCCCAACCCGGGCCGAGCGGCCCGTGCTCGATGTGCTGCAAGTGGCCGCGGCCAGGCTTCGCTGGCGCTAGGGTGCCCCTGGGCTCTCGCCCTTGGCGTCGGCCTTGAGCGCCTCGTCGATCGGAGGTAGGTCGTCCAGGTTCGGGACCAGCGTGATTTCGATACGGCGATTCTTGGCCTTGTTTTCGGCCGTGTCGTTGCCCGCCACCGGTGACTGGTCGGCATAGCCGGCCGCGGAGAGGCGCTTGGGCTCGAGGCCGCTCGCAATCATGAAGTCGACCACCTCGACGGCGCGGGCCGTCGACAGCTCCCAGTTCGAACGGAAGCGCTTGGACTTGATCGGGATGTTGTCGGTGTGGCCCGCNNGAGCGCGTCCTTCCCTTCGGGCTTGAGTTCGGTCTTGCCGGGGTCAAACAGGATCTTGTCACCGAGGCGGACAATCATGCGATTCTCGCGGATCTCGACCTGCAATTTTCCGGCGTCCGTGAGGGCCTTGAATTGCGTGACCAGCTTGCGGAACTGCGCCGCCCGCGCCTCGGCCTGGGCCTGGGCCTTGCGCAGTTCTTCCATGCGCTTTTTGGCCTGATCCAGCTCGCCGCCCAATCCTTGCCGCTCGGTCTCCAGACGCGACACGTCCTGGCCCAGGGATTTCAGCTTGTTTTCCAGCACCAGAATGCGCGCGTCGCGCTGGTCATTGTCCTTGGCGTGGCTGGCCTTTTCCCGGCTCAGGCTGTCTTGGGTTTCCGCGAGCTGATGCTTCTGCGCGTCGCGATCCTTCAGCGCCGCGTTGTAGAGCGTCTCATCGACGCCACATCCCACGCCCGCCCCCACCAGGGCCGAAGTCAGCGCTGCCAAAAACACGGTCGCTCGTCTCATCGCATCTCTCCGTTCGTAGGTCCCGACCCGCAGCCACTATTGGCCTGCACCAGCGTAAAGGTTTGGCAACGCCAACTCCAGCCCCCTGTGTCGGAGAGCCACACGGGAGTCGGCGGAGCTAGCCGTCCGCTTGCCAAATCGCAGACCTTGGGCAATTCTGACCGGCTACAAAAGAACGCGATGCGTAGTGATTCCATCAAGAAGGGCATGAGCCGGGCTCCCGCGCGCGCCATGCTGAAGGCAACGGGGCTCAACGACGCAGATCTGGAAAAGCCCCTGGTCGCGGTGGCAAACACCTGGACCGACGCTACGCCCTGCAACATGCACCTGCGCGGCCTGGCCGAGAAGGTCAAGGAAGGCATTCGCGCGGCGGGCGGCACGCCCCTCGAATTCAACACCGTGGTCGTCTCCGACGGCATCTCGATGGGAACCGAAGGCATGCGCGCGTCGCTGGTATCGCGCGAGGTGATCGCCGATTCGATCGAGCTGGCGGTGCTGGGCACTCTGGCGGACGGCGTGGTGGCGCTTTCGGGATGTGACAAGACCATCCCCGGAACGGTGATGGCGCTGGCGCGCATGGACGTGCCAGGGCTGATGCTGTACGGCGGATCGATCATGCCGGGGGTGTTTCGGGGCAAGGACGTGACCATCCAGGAGGTCTTCGAGGCGGTGGGAGCCTGCGCGGCCGGCCGCATCACCCAGGCCGATTTGCGCCAACTCGAAGACGTGGCCTGTCCGGGGGCGGGCGCTTGCGGCGATCAGTTCACCGCGAACACGATGTCGATGGCGGTCGCGCTCTTGGGCTTGTCGCCGATGGGGCTGAACGAC
>PMNO01000709.1 GCA_003161835.1 Myxococcales bacterium
GAACCGTTCTTGGACAGATAGCTACTCGGCGCCAAGCCCAGGCTATCGAGCGCCTCCCGCAACACCGCCAGGCCTTTTTCGGTCGTTGCGGCGCCGCCCCGCTCCTCGGCGCCCACGGTTTGCAGAACGCGTTCGGCCTGCTCGTTGTCCGAATCCTTGTTGATCTTGCGCAGAACCACCGACAGCGGCGCGGAGCGCTGGGTCTCCACGAATCCCGCGGCCGCTGGCCGAGTTCCGATCGCCGCCGCGCTTCGCACATCGATTCCGGACCCGATCAGGGCCGCCCGCAGCAGGACCGCGGCGTGCAAGGCCGGATGCGGAACGCGTCGGCGAAACGCGATACCGGGGGAACCGACGCCGATGCGTCCCGCGACGTCAATGCGCAGGCGCCCACCCGCGACGTCGATCCGGACCGTCACCCGCGGTCGTTTGCCACCCCCGTCCTTCGTGAGCGCCTGATNNGGGAGCGCGCCCATCCGGGGTGGGGGATGCGTCGTTCTCGCCCTCGCCCACGGCGGTCGCGTCGTCTCCCAGGCGCCTGGGATCGGCGATCACGCCGCCTTCGACACGGACCACCCCCCGCGCACGCAACCGCGCCGCCAGGTTTTCCAGACTCGCCATTCGCAGCGAGGGATCACCGTTGCCGCGCAGGTAGACATTCCCCTTGATGACGCCGTCCGCATCGGGCTCGGGTCCCGATAGCTCCGTCCGAAAACGCCAGTCCGCCCCCAGCCGAAGGATGGCCGCGGTGGTGGCCAGCACCTTTTGGTTCGACGCGGGATCCATCAAGCTGTCCGCGCGACGCGCGTAGTACAAACGGCCGGTCCGCGCCGAGACTACCCGCAACCCGACCCGCAGCCGGCCCAGGATCCGATTGTGCAGGATCTCGGCGATGGTCTCCTGAAGGCGCCGGATGCGATCGCGATCCCGATCATCGTCGCGAGGAAGCGGCACCTCGTCCGCCCCGCGGTCGCGACCGATCGAGGCCGCAGCCGCCGTAGGCTTGCGAGCAGCTGCCGCGGAGGCCGCGGGAGCGGGCCGCGCACCACCACCGATCATCGCACCGGCAACGACCAACGCGACCAACGCACGGCCAGAACCGCAGGAACGACCAGCGCGCGCGCGCGCGTTCATTGGGTTCATCGGACGNNTCCCAGACGTTGCCCGCCATGTCCACCGCCCCATAGGGGCTGCTCCCCTCGGGATAGCGACCAACGGCTACCGGAAAACCGGGATTCTGCCCCGCGCACGGCCCCTCGCCGTCGAAATTGCCCCAATTCGCCCGGTCGCATAGCGCTTCCTCGCCCCAAGGAAACGTGCGTCCATCAGAGCCGCGCGCCGCCTTCTCCCACTCCACCTCGGCGGGCAATCGTCCGCCCGCGAAGGCGCAAAAATCGCGGGCGTCGAACCACGATACGCCCGTGACGGGAAGGTTGCCGTCGGAGCCGGCCGGGCCCGCCAGATACGCCGGAACCGGCTTGCACCGCCGCGCCCCCACGCACGTCGCGTACGCCGCCCGCGTGACCTCGCTCCGATCGATCGCGAACGCGGCCAGAGCCTGGGTACGGACCGGGCGCTCGTCTTCGTCACCGCGGGTCGATCCCCGTACGAACGGTCCCGCCGGGACCAGCACCCGGGACACCGCCCCAGGGCCGCGGCTCGACACCGGCGTGGCCAGGGCGCTGGCCGACGCCCAAGCGACCCCGGTGAGAACCGCGGGCAAGATCGGGGCAACAACCGCCGATAGACGGCCACGCGCTATCACGCGCGCTGTCCCCCGATGAGGTCCAGCTTCTGGGCGCGTGACAGGGATTTGATGTCCGCCTCCCGCCGAAGCGCGAACGATCGATTGCGTTTGCGTTCGACATAAAGGAGGCGCACCGGGCGACGGCTGCGCGTGTAGCGCGCGCCGCTTCCGTCGTTGTGGCGCACGACACGCGCCTCGACGTCGGTGCTGATGCCCGTGTACAACGAACCGTCGCGACAGCGTACGACATACACGAACCAGGAGGCCATTGGCGTCTTTGGACGTATCATAACCGCAGGCGGAACGTTAACTTTATGGACGACCTTTACGAATGTCCCTATTGCGGTGAGTCCGGGCAAATCGACCTGGACTCCGACGTCGACCTGGATTCCCCCGGCGATCAGGTCTTCGTCCAGGACTGCGCCGTTTGCTGCCGTCCTTGCACCGTGACGGTCCGAGTGGCGGCGGACGGCACCGCATCCGTCTCGGTCGATCAGTGACAGCACAGCACGGGACGGCGCGCCACGGCGCGCCCGCCCCGCGGCCGGCTCGGTCTATTCGGACAGCCGGTCTATCAACAACCGCGCCTGCGAAGCCCAGGGCGTTCCAGCATCGCCTTCCAGCCGCAGATAGCGCTCCAGATGCGCCCGCGCCTGCGCGCGTCCGCCCAGCCTTTCCAGCGCCACCGCGAGATTGTAGTGGGCATCGGCAAAGTCGGGGGCGGACTGCAGCGCCCGCCGGAGCTCGGCGACCGCCAGTTCCGCATCGCCCGCCTCCAGGATCAGGTTGGCNNGTGTGCGCCGCCGCGAGGCCCGGGTCCAGGGCCAGAGCCTTGCGGTAACAGGCCTCGGCATCATCCAGACGCTCCGGATCGCCATCCAGGCGCATGGCTTCGGTGAACCATTCGTACGCGGTCGCCGGACGCGCCGTTGCGCTCCGCTCCGCACCCAGGCCGGTGACGGGCACGACCGTATCGTTCCCCGCCCGGGCCGGGGCGGACGCCCCCCCGGCGGCGCGCGCCGCCAGATCGCCCAGCCCGAAGTCGAACACCTTTTGGCCCGTGACCTCGAAGGCCGCGCCAGCGTCGAGAACCACGAGCGCGTCGCCATCGAACCCTACCCGAATGCGGTCGAGCGGCCGATCGACATGCGGCAGCGATGCGCGGACCGAGTCCAGCACCTTGCGAATGCGCGCCACCGCGAACCCCCGATCGACCAGCTCCTTGGCGGCCTTGACACTGACGAGGTCCTGGAAGCTGAAGAGGACCCGGCCACCGTCGCGCACGGAGGGGCCNNGTCCTGGCGGAAGGAGCCTAGAGCCCCGCCTCGACGTCCACGTCGATGAACACCTTGGCGCCCTGGGCGCGGAGTGCCACGTGGGTGCGCACGTCCTTCAAGCGCGCGGCGGCGATGCGCGTCGCTTCACGCTCCGCGATTTCGCGAATGCGACGCGGCAGCGCGCCGTCCGCCTCCATCAACGCGACCAGCCGATGCGCGGTTCCCGCGTCGCACGCATCGCGCAGCACATCGACGAGCGAGGGGAGATCCATCGTCAACATGGTGGAGCCAAAATACCCGTCCTTGCCACCGCGGACGCTGCGTTGCCCCTCCGAAAGAACATCGGCGCGCGCGAACAAAACGTCCAGCGCCGCGCGCGACAGACGTTCGCGCACCTCGCGTTCGAAGAGCGTGATCCGGGTCGCCCGCGCCATCGGCTTGCGGGCCGGTACCGGGGCAGGCACTGGCGACGGATCATCTTCTTCGAATGGTCCGGGCCCGGCGAGCCCCGGCGGCTTCTTCTTGGTCATGGGCACGAAGCGCGCGATCGTACCAGCACTTCTGGCGTCGGCCTAAAAAACGACCCGCGCCACAGGCCCATTTGCGTTTGTGATACCGTCAAGGGTGATGGCATCGTCCACCCTCGACCTGGCGAAATTTCCAGTGCTGGTCGTCGACGACGAGCAGGATAACTTGGACGCGTTCCGATTCAACTTCGGAAAGAATTTTCGTCTGCTCTACGCGCAGAGCGGCGAAGAGGCGCTGGACCTCGCGCGCCAGCACGACGTCGCGGTTGTGGTGACCGACCAGCGCATGCCGCGCATGACCGGGCTGGA